>DASRJN010000483.1:0-12014 GCA_035649455.1 Acidimicrobiales bacterium | reverse complement strand
TGCAGGCTGGGCGGGGCCATGCCCACCGCGGGAGTGCCGTACGGCGGGCTGATCGGGTCGGCGACCGGCTGCTCGGCGGTGAGCAGCGTGTGCGGGATCTCGATCGTGGCGGTGACGCCGTTGCCCGGCGAGTTGTCGAGGTGGACGGCGATGCCGTGACGGGCGGCCAGGTTGCCGGCCACGTAGTGGCCCAGGTACTTCGACGGGGCGATGGTGAAGCTCTCGGTCCCGGCCAGGCGGCGGTTGGCGGCGCCGACATCGGTCGGCGGCATGCCCAGGCCCGAGTCGATGATGGCCAGCGTGTAGCCGTCGGGGCGGGCCCGGCCACGGATGTCGACCGTCTGGTCGGGCGGCGAGAACACCAGGGCGTTCTCGATGAGCTCGGCCAGCAGGTGGGCCAGGTCGGCGGCCGCCGAGCCGAGGATGGTGGCGGGCTCGACGCCCCGGACCGTGACCCGCTGGTAGTCCTCGACCTCGCCCAGGGCGGCCCGGATGACATCGGTGAGCCGCACCGGCGCGGCCCACTGCCGCGGCGGGTCGATGCCCGCCAGCACCAGCAGCGACTCGGCGTTGCGGCGCATGCGGGTGGCCAGGTGGTCCAGCCGGAACAGGTTGGCCAGGACGTCGGGATCGGTCTCGTTGGTCTCCAGCTGGGTGATGAAGTCGAGCTGGCGGCCGAGCAGGTTCTGGTTGCGCCGGCCCAGGTTCACGAAGCTGTCGGCGATGTTGCGGCGCAGCACGGCCTGCTCGATGGCCAGGTCGAGTGCCGAGTCCTGCACCGTGTTCAGCGCGGCCGCCACGTCGGCCACTTCGTCGCGGGTCCTGACCTCCACCGGAGCCACCTCGGGCACGTGCACGTCCTCGCCGAACGGGGTCTCCAGGATGTGCGCCACCGCCCTCGGCAGGCGCCGCTCGGCCATGTCCTTGGCCTGGCGGGTCAACGAGCGGAGCGGCCGCGTGATCGACAGGGACACCACCACCGTGAGGGCCACGGCCGTGCCGAAGGTCAGCACCATCAGCAGCCCGAGGCGCTTCTCCCGGCTCGACGCCGTCTCGTTCAGCACGTCGGCGCGCGCCTGGAGCGCGTCGGCCACCTGGTCGCGGTAGCTGACGTAGGCGAGCTCGTCGTTCTCCCCGGTGATGTCCAGGCCCGCCAGCAGCGTGGGGACGTCGATCTGCCCGGTCTCGACCGCCTGCGCCGACTGCTCGTCGAGGGTCTGGGTGAAGTCCGCCGGGAACTGCTCGCGGGCGATGTCGGCGAACACGCCCTTGGGCGAGCGCAGCTGGTCGGACTGGCGCCGGAACGCGTTGAGGAGCTTGGCCACGTCGGCGATCTCGGTCGGGAGGTTGAAGCCGGGCGCGTCGCCGTCGGCGGTCGGCACCGTGGCCGGGAACACCAGGGCGTTGGCGAGCTGGGGGACGGTCTCGAGCTGGCGGGTGAGCGTCTCGCTCAGGCGGGCGGCCTGGCGCAGCTCCGGGTCGTCCATGGCCACCGAGATGCGGGACATGCCTCCCATGAACGGCTCGATCAGCGCGGTGTACTCGTCGAACACGCCGGTGCTCGCGCCGATGTTCTGCATGCCGAGCTGCGCGCCGGCGGTCTCGGCATCGATCCGCTGGCGCAGCGCCTGCCGGCCGGCGAGGCTGTCCAAAGCGGTGGAGTAGGCGGCGCTGGCGGCCTCGCCGCGGCGGTCCAGCTCCTGCTCGAACTGGTCGAGCGCGGCGTCGGTGTCGGCTCGGGTCGCTTCGAAGCCGATGCTCTCCAACCGCAGCTGGTCCTGGACCCCGACCATGTAGGCCGTGGCCCAGTTGCGCTCGTTCTGCAGGGCGGTGATGAGGCCGTTGGGGCCGACCGTGGCCGCGGCGAGGTTGGTCTGGTCCCGGATCTCGGAGGCATTGCGGGCCAGGCTGCCCACCTCGATCACGGTCACGATGCCCATGGCCACCAGCGGGACGCTGAGGGCCAGGGCCAGTTTCAGGCGGATGGGCAGGCGCATCTACGGCTCCGGAACGGCGCGCAGGTGCGCCGCCATCATCAGGGGGGTCACGCTGAGCACGCCCGAGTCGACGGGCAGGGTGACACCGGTGATCCAACGGGCTTCGTCGCTGGCGAGGAAGCAGGCGGCAAAGGCGACGTCCCAGCCGGTGCCGGGGGTGCCGAGCAGGCCGGCTTCGTTGCGCAGCGTGTTCATGTACTCGGTGCGGGGCCCCTGGCCCGACACCGACAGCACCATGGGCGTGGTGATGTGGCCCGGGGCGATCGCGTTGACCCGGATCCCCTGGCGGCCGTGGGAGTACGCCATGTCGACGCTCATGGCGCTCAGCCCGCCCTTGGCGGCCGAGTAGGCCACGGTCCCGTCGCCGCGCAGGGCCGAGATCGACGAGATGTTGACGATGGCGCCGCCGCCCCGGGCCGCCATCGGCGGGACCGAGTGCTTGCACGCCAGGAAGGCGGTCCGCAGGTTGACGGCGAAGGCCCGGTCCCAGGCCTCCTCGCTGGTGTCGACCACGGTGCCCACCGACGCGAGCCCGATGTTGTTGACCAGGATGTCGAGCCGCCCGTACGCCTCCAGGGTGGCCTGCACCATGGCCTCGCAGTCGGCGGCGCGGGTCGCGTCGGCTGCGAAGACCAGGGCTTCACCGCCCTCGTCCTCGATCATCCGCAACGTGTCCTCGGCCCGCTCCGCGTGCAGGTCGACCAGCACGACCCGGGCGCCTTCGCGCGCCAGGACGACGGCAGTGGCCTTCCCGGTGCCCACGCCGGGCCCGGGCGTCGAGCCGGCTCCGGTGACGATCGCCACCTTGCCCTCGACGCGGCCGGCACGTTCCCCCATGAAGCTCCTTCCCCTTCCCTGTGTCCCCAGTGCTCTAACGCGACCATCGCGTCAGCAGTGCCGCGCCGGCCTCGATGCCGCCCACGTTGGTGATCGCCACCACCTCGGCTCCAGGGACCTGCCGGTCCCCGGCTTCCCCCCGGAGCTGGCGCACCGCCTCGGCCGTGTGGCCGAAGCCGGCGTGCAGCCGGCCTCCGGACAGCTGGCCGCCCCAGGTGTTGAGCGGGAGCTCCCCGTCCAGGGCGATCCGCTTGCCCCCCTCGACGAACCCGCCGGCCTCCCCGGTCCCGCAGAAGCCCATCGCCTCCAACCACCACACCGCCTCGATGGAGAAGCCGTCGTAGAGCTGGGCCGCGTCGACGTCCGCCGGGCGCAGGTCCGTGCGGGCCCACAGCGCGGCCCCGGTGGCGTGGCCCACCCGGCCCATGTCCTCCCACTGGTCCCAGGACGGCCGGCCGTCGATCACGCCCGCCATGGCCTCGATGCGTACCGGCGCCCGCAGGTCCGCCGCGGTCTCGGCCGCCGACACCACGACCGCGGTGGCCCCGTCGACGGGGACGTCGCAGTCGTACAGGCAGAGCGGCCACGAGATCATGCGCGCCGCCACGTAGTCGTCCACGGTGAGCGGCGTCCGGTAGACGGCGTCGGGGTTGAGCGCGGCATGGGCCCGCTGGGTCACCGGGATCCACGCCAGCTGCTCGCGGGTGAGCCCGTAGTCGTGCATGTAGCGGGTGGCGAACGGCGCCACCTGGGTGACGGGGGAGAGCATGCCCACCGGGAGCAGCCAGGCCAGAGGGCCTTCGGCCTCGGGGTGGATCGACCCGTAGGCGGGCCGGCCGCCGGCGTGGCGAGCGGCGCTGCCCTCCTTGACCGTGCGCCACACCACCGCGTGGCGGGCCTGCCCGGTGGCCACGGCCTGGGCGGCGCCGTAGAACGGCAGGCTCATGCCCTCGACCTGGCCCTGCCGCCACGTGGTCGTCACCCGCAGGGCGTCCTGGACCTCGTACAGGTCCCCGCTGGCGTAGCCGGGCAGGTTGGCCTTGCCGCCCCCCGGGAACATCGCCAGGCCGTCGATGTCGTCGACGGTCAGGCCGGCGTCGGCCACCGCGGCCAGGATGGCGTCCAGCGTGAGCTGGAAGCCGGAGCGGTCGACCTGCCGGCCGATGGCCGACTGGCCCACCCCGGATATGACCGCCCGCTGCTCGAGCAGCTCCGTCCCCGTCACGCGTCGCCGCGCCCGGCTGTGAAGCTGGGGATCGCGAAGCCGCCGGGACCGGGCTCGAAGCCGGCCTCGACCTCCGTGCCGATGGCGACGTCGTCGGGCGGGCAGCCGCGCAGACGGCCGGCCACCCGCACGCCGGGATGGTCGGGGAACTCGACCAGCACGACCGCGTAGGGCACCTCCAGGTCGGGGAGCCAGCGCTGGTGGTTCACCGTGTAGCTGTAGACGACGCCGCGCCCGGTGACCTCGACGGGAGCCACGTCCCGGCTCCGGCACGCCCGGCACATCCCCCGAGGCGGGAAGGTGTCGGCCCCGCAGGCCGCGCAGCCGTCGACCACGAGACGGCCGTGGCGAGCCGCCTCCCAGAACGCCGCGGACTCGCCCGTGACGGCAGGAGGAATACCGGTTGTCGCGTCGCTGTCTCCCCGCATTGGCCCTGCCCGGCCTTCCCCTCAGCGAGTGTCACTCTCAGTGCACGAGAATGTAGATTCCCTCAGGCTCGTTGCCAAGCTGCAGCATTTAGTGAGTGAACAGTTGCTATCTTCAGGGCCTGTGCCCGGCGATTCCATCAGCTTCGGTGCGGCTGCGCTCCCCGAGCCCGAGCGGGACTGGCTGGCCGCCGCCGAGCGCCTGCCCATCGCGTCGCTCTGGCAGGGCGGCCATGTCCTGCCCCGTCAGCCGACCGGTGAGGCCATCACCCGGCTCGCCCTGCTCACGGCCTGGACCGAGCGGGTGCGGGTCGGCACTGCCGTCCTCCTGCTGCCGCTCTACCACCCGGTGCTGGTGGCCAAGCAGGTGGCCGACCTCGACGCCTGGTCGGGCGGGCGGGTGTCACTGGGCGTGGGCGTCGGTGGCGAGTTCCCCGAGGAGTTCGAGGCACTGGGCGTCGCGGTGGCCGAGCGCGGGCCCCGCACCGACGAGGCGATGGGCGTGCTGCGGGCGCTGTGGTCCGGCGATCCCGTCACCCACCACGGCCGGTTCTTCGACCTCGACGACGTGCGGCTCGTCGCTGTGGCACCCTCCGGTCCCGGTGGCCGATCCGGTGGTCCGCCACTGGTGGTGTCGGGGCGCAAGCCGCCGGCCATGCGGCGGGCCGCGCGCCTGGGCGACGGTTGGATGCCCTACCTGGTGTCGGCGGGCGCGTACGCCCGCTCGGTACAGGCCATCCGGGCGGAGGCCTCCCGCGCCGGCCGCGACCTGGCCGGATTCGAGTGGCTGCTGTTCCTCTACTGCTCCATCCGCCAGGACGGCGACCGGGCGCGAGCGGATGTCGCCCGCTTCCTGGGCCGGGCCTATGGCGACAAGCCCGCGGCCCAGCTGGCACGCATCGCTCCCGCGGGTACCCCTGAGGAGGTGGCGGTGCAGCTCCAGGCCTATGTCGACGCGGGCGCCCGGCACATCGTCATCGCCCCCGCCGCACCCGCTGACACCCTGGAGGTGGTCACCTTGGCCGCGCAGGAGGTTCTGCCCCGGCTCCGGATGCCCGCGGCCGCGGAGGTGGGACCGTGAGCGGGCCCTGCTCCGACCTGACGGTTGTCGAGGTGGCCGTGGGGGTGAGCGACCTCGGCCTCGGCCTGGCGGGCGGCGTGCCCGGCATGATCCTCGCCGACCTGGGCGCGAACGTGACGCGGGTGGTCGGCGGTGAAGCGCCGCCGATCGACGAGCATCTGCCCTGGGGCCGGGCGTGGCACCGGGACAAGCGGATGGCCGTCACCGACGACGCGGGCGAGATCCGCGCCCTGCTGGGTGAGGCCGACGTGGCGTTCGTCTACGGGCCCGAGGACTTGGTGGAGGGCCGGGGACTGGGCTGGCGAGACCTGCGCGAGACCAGCACCACGCTGGTCTACGCCCGCTGCCGCCCCAGCCGCACCGCGACGGGCACGGTCGAGGACTTCGGGCTGCTGGTGGAGGCGCGCTCGGGCTTCTGCACCCAGCTGGCCGGGCACCGGCCCGGTCCCATCTTCGTGGACGTGCGGGCGCCCGGGGCGGGCACCGCGCTCCTGCTGACCACCTCGGCCCTCGCCCTCTTGCGGCGCCGCGCGCTCACCGGCGAGGGCGGGTGGGCGGAGACGTCGCTCTATGACGGCATGCTCGCCACCCTCGGTTGCATGATCGGCCGGTCGGAGCGGGCCGCGCCCGAGATCGAGGGGTACTGGGAGAAGGGCTCAACGTTCCCCGCCTTCCTCTACCGCTGCGCCGACGGCGAGCTGCTGCAGATCTGGTTCGGCGGCAAGGGCATGTACCCGGCGCTGCTAGAGGTCCTGGGGGACGAGCCCAGCGACGAGGGCTACTACATCGACCAGGCCACCGGAGCGCTCGGCCGCCGGGCCGCCTCCTGGGCGACGATCTTCGCCACCGAGCCCCGCGACGCCTGGATCGAGCGCCTGCGGGCCGCGGGCATCGCGGCCGAGCCGGTCTTCGGGCCGGGCGAGGCGCTGGCCGACCCGCATGTGGCCGAGATCGGCCTGGCCCTGCCGCGCTCGGACCGGGGGCATGACGACACCGTGGTGGCGACGCCCATCTCCGTCGTGCCGGTACCCGGCGACCCCGCGGGCCCCGCGGCGCGCCCCGAGGGCACGGGTCTGCTGGCGGGCTTGCGGGTAGCGGACTTCTCCGCCTTCGTGGCCGGCCCGCTGGCCGCCGAGGTCCTCGCCGACCTCGGCGCCGAGGTCATCAAGGTCGAGCCGCCCGCGGGCGAGGCCATGCGGGGGGCGGCCTACGCCCTGGCCGCCTGCCAGCGGGGCAAGCGCAGCCTGGCCATCGACATCGGCGCGGCCGACGCGCAGCCGGTGGTGGAGTGCCTGCTGTCCTGGGCCGACGTGGTGCTGCACAACTTCCGGGTCGGGGTCTCCGAGCGGCTGGGCATCGACGAGGCCACCGTGGCCCGGCTCAACCCGAGGGCCGTGTACTGCCACGCCAGCGCCTTCGGCAGCACCGGGCCCCGGGCCAAGGCCCCCGGCAACGACGCGCTGATGCAGGCACTGACGGGCTTCGCGCGGGCCAACGGGGGAGCGGGCAACGATCCGGTGGCGGCCACCTGGATCCCGATCGACATGACCGGCGGGTGGGTGGCGGCCGCCGGCATCCTGGCCGGCCTCTACGCCCGGGCCACCAGCGGCCGCGGCCAGCAGGTGGCCACCAGCCTGCTCGGCGCGGGGATGCTGCTCCACAGCGGGGTCTTCCAGCGGGACGGCGAGGTGGTGCGCGGGCCCGAGCTCGACGCCGGCCAGTCCGGCTACGGGCCCGGCTACCGCCTCTACCGCGCCGGCGACGGCGACTGGCTGGCGCTGGTGGTGCCCGACCCCGAGGCGTGGGGCCGCCTAGGTGCCCAGCCCGAGGCGGCGGCGCTGCCCGAGACGTTCGCCCCCCTGCGCGGCGGGCCGCACGACGCGGCCGCGCGCGAGGCCGAGACCGTCCTGGAAGCCGCCTTCGAAAGTGCGGGCGCCGCCGCTTGGGTCGCCCGCCTGCGGGCCCTGGGCGTTCCGGCCGAGCGGGTGGAGGCGGTCGACCGTGGCCGGTTCCGCCAGGGGATCCTCGACGACCCGGTCAACCGCCAGCTCGGCCGGGTCGCCGGCTACCAGACCGCGGACTGGGGCTACTTCGAGCAGATCGGCCCGCTGCTCCGCTGCGGGCCCGAGCCCGCCGGCGGCCCGGACCTGATGCTGCCCGGAGTGGGCGAGCACACCACCGCCGTGCTGTCCGACCTCGGCTTGTCGCGAGCCGAGATCGATGCCCTGCTGGCAGCCAAGCTGGTCCGCCAGGGCTGACCGGCTAGCGGGCGGTCCAGCCCCCGTCGACGACGATGGTCTGGCCGGTCACGTAGCGGCCCGCGTCGCCGGCCAACCACAGGATGGCGCCCACGATGTCGCCGGCCTCGGCGTCGTAGGGGAGGGGTGTGTTGCGCCGCAGCCAGTCGTGGCTGCGCTCGTCCTCGTAAAGGCTCTCGGTGATCTCGCTCCGGAAGAAGCCGGGGGCGACCGTGTTCACCCGGATGCCGTGCCGGGCCCACTGCACGGCCAGCTCGGAGGTCAGACCCGACAGCCCCGCCTTGGCCGCGGCGTAGGAGGCCTGGGGGATGCCCGGGACGCCGACCCGGCCGCTGATCGAGGACACGTTGACGATGGCGCCGCGGCCGGCCGCCACCATGTGGGGGAAGACCGCCTGGCAGAGCCGGAACGGCGCCACCAGGTTGAGGTCGAGCGTCTCGCTCACCCGGTCGCGCGGCTCGTCCTCGGCCGGGCACGCCCCGGCGAAGCCCCCGGCCACGTTGACCAGGATCTCCGGCCCGCCGAGCCGATCGGCCACCTCGGGGACCAGCGCGTCGAGCCGGTCCGGGTCGAGCAGGTCGCAGGCCACGGCCACGCCGCCGACCTCGGCGGCCAGGGCGGCCAGCCGGTCCTCCCGGCGGGCGGCCACCGCCACCCGGGCGCCGGCGTTCGCCAGGGCGCGCGCCACGGCCTCGCCCAGTCCCGACGACGCTCCGGTGACCAGGCCAACCCGGCCGTCGAGCCCGAAACTGACGTCACTCATGAGGCGATCTTCCCAGCGCAGAAGGTGTGTTGCAAAGTGAGGGTTCACTGACTACGGTGCCCGCGTGGACCGAGAGGCGCTGGAGCACAGCCTCGTACGCCGGTTGCTGGATCACGTCGAGCAGGGGACCACCGACCTGGCGGACAGCCTGCTCGAGATCCCGGCCGACCGCTACACGTCGCCCGAGCGGCTGGCGGACGAGGTCCAGGCCCTGTTCCTGGGGCAGCCGCTCGTCCTCTGCCTGTCCGGCGCCCTGCCGAACCCGGGCAGCTACCGCACCGTCGACCTGTGCGGCACGCCCGTGCTCGTGACCCGGGCCGCCGACGGCAAGGTGCGGGCCATGGCCAACGTCTGCCGCCACCGCGGCGTGCGGGTGGTCGACGGCGCGGGCGAGGCCCGGCGCTTCACCTGCCCGTTCCACGCCTGGGTCTACGACCTGGAGGGCCATCTGGTCGGCATGCCGGTGGCCGACGCCTTCTCCGAGCTGTGCCGGGAGGAGAAGGGCCTGATCGAGCTGCCGGTGGCCGAGGGCTACGGGCTCGTGGTCGGGCGCCTCCGCCCCGGGCCGCCGGTCGACATCGACGAGTTCCTCGGGCCCGACCTGGCGGCCGAGCTGGCGATGCTCGACTTCGCCACCTGGCAGCCGTACACCGACGCCCACATCCACCGGGTCAACGCCAACTGGAAGGTCACGCTCGACACGTTCCGGGAGAACTACCACTTCGACTTCCTGCACCGGAACACGCTCAAGGACTACGCCTACGGCGGGGTGCTGACCTTCGACGCCTTCGGGCCGCACCTGCGCAACTGCTCGGCCATCCGCTCCATCGACGAGCTGAAGGGCCGGCCCGAGGACACCTGGGGCGAGGTCACGCAGTACTTCAGCTACCAGTACCAGATCTTCCCCAACACCAGCCTCACCTTCGACGTCCGCCACATCGAGCTGTGGCAGATCCTGCCGACCGGGCCGGACACGTCCGAGGTGATCCACACCGCCTACATGCGGCCCGGCCTCCCCGACGCCGAGCGGGACCGGCTGGCCGAGATGGCGCCGTGGATCTGCGAGACGGTGGTCGACGGCGAGGACTTCTGGGTGGCGGGCCGCACCGAGCCCGGCCTGCGCACCGGCCTGGTCGAGACGGTGGTGTTCGGCCGCAACGAGCCGGCGCTGCAACACCTCCACCGCGGTTTCGAGCTGGCCCTGGACGCCGCTCGCGGCACACCATCGACTGCGTGACCGACCTGGAGGACTTCCGCGCCACCGTGCGCGACTGGTGCCGCGCCCATGTGCCGCCCGGCTGGCGGGACGCGCAGACCGGCGTCGCCGACGACGAGTTCGTGGCCTTCCAGCAGGCGTGGTTCCAGGAGCTGCGCGGCGCCGGCTACGCGGTGCCCCATTGGCCCGCGGCCTGGGGCGGCGGCCTCTCGGTCCCCGAGCAGGCGGTGCTCTACCAGGAGCTGGCCGCCCACGACGCGCCCCGGCTGGTGCTGGCCTTCGTCGCCATCCACCACGCCGCCTCCACCCTGCTGGGCGCGGGCACCGACGAGCAGCGCCGGCGGCACCTGCCCGCCATCCTCGACGGCGAGATCTGGTGCCAGGGGTTCTCCGAGCCCGAAGCCGGATCCGATCTGGCCGCGCTGCGCACCACGGCCCGGCGGTCGGGCGACGGGTACGTGGTCAACGGCCAGAAGCTGTGGGCCAGCTGGGCCCTCCACGCCGACTGGTGCCTGCTGCTCGCCCGCACCGACGCCGAGGCGCCCAAGCGGGCCGGCATCTCCTACTTCCTGCTCGACATGCGCACGCCCGGCCTCGACGTCCGTCCCATCCGCCAGGCCACCGGCGACTCGCACTTCTGCGAGATGTTCCTCGACGACGTGACCATCCCTGCGCTCAACCTGGTGGGGGAGGAGAACGCGGGGTGGCGGGTGGCGCAGGAGACGCTGGGCGCCGAGCGGGGCATGACCATGCTGGAGCTGGCCGAGCGGCTGGCCCACGGCTTCCGCTGGCTGGTGGCGGCCAGCCCGCTCGACGATCCGGTGGTCCAGGATCGGCTGGCGGGCTTCGAGTGCGAGCTGGCCGGACTGCGAGCGTTGTGCCGCAACTTCGTGGAACGGGCCGACGCGGGCCGGACGGGCCCGGCCGACGCCTCCATCGTCAAGCTGCACTACAGCGAGCTGCTCCAGCGGATGACCGGCTTCGGCGCCGAGGTGGCAGGGATGGGCGGCCAGTCGGTGCTGGCCAAGCCGGCGTCGAGCGGCTGGGAGTCGGGCGCCTGGGTGCTGGACTTCATCGGCTCCTGGGAGTGGACCATCCCGGGCGGGACCAGCGAGATCCAGCGCACGATCATCGGAGAGCGCGGCCTGGGCCTGCCCCGCGAGCCCGCGGCGGCGTCGTGAGCCCGGACGAGCTCCACGACGAGCTGCGCTCGGTGGCGCGCCAGGTCCTCGGCAAGGCCGACCCCGACCTGGCCCAACTGGCCGCCCTCGGCTGGCTCGGCCTGGAAGTGCCGGCGGGCCTGGACGGCGCGGGCGCGTCGTTGGCCGAGACTGCGGTCGTGCTGGAGGAGATGGGCCGGGCCGCGACCGCCGGGCCCTACTTCGCCACCGCCGTTCTGGGCGCCGGCACGCTTGGGATGCTGGTGCCGACCCCTGAGCGCGACGACCTGCTTCGGCGCGTCGCCAACGGCGACTGCCGCCTGTCCGTCAGCTTGGACGGCGAGAGCGGCTTCGTGGCCGATGCTGCGCAGGCCGACCGGCTGCTGGTGGTGGCGAGGGATCCCGGCGGGGATCCGTTCGTGCTCTCCATGACCGCCGGCGACGCGGAGCCCCGACCCGTCCTCGATGCCACCCGCGACTTTGCCCGCGTGACGGTCACGAACGTGGGGGAGAGGTGGCGGTTCACCGGCGATCCCGAGGCTGCGGTCCAGCGGCTGCGGGACCGGGCCGCAGTGGCGCTGGCCTGCGACAGCCTCGGGTTGAGCGAGGCGATGCTGGAGGCGACCGTCGCGTACGCGGGTGTCCGGAAGCAGTTCGGCCGGCCCATCGGCTCGTTCCAGGCGGTGAAGCATGCGTGCGCCGACACGCTGGTCCAGGTCAGGTTGAGCCGCGAGCTGGTCCGGGCGGCGGTCGAGGCCCTGGTGGCGGACGATCCGGACGCGTCCGTGGCCGCCTCGATGGCCAAGGCGTACGTGTGCGGGGCCGCGGTCGACATCGCGGGCAAGGCCATGCAGCTCCACGGCGGCGTCGGCTACACGTGGGAGAGCGGGGTCCACGTCTACCTCAAGCGGGCCACGCTCAACCGGACCTGGTTCGGGTCCCCGGCCGAGCACCGTCGCCGCATCGCCGCGCGCTACCCGGCGATGGCGCAGCTAAGTGACCGGAGTGTTAGTTTCCCGTGAATGGACCTGGAGTTCTCGGAGGACGAGGCC
>DASRJN010000482.1:0-2087 GCA_035649455.1 Acidimicrobiales bacterium | reverse complement strand
CCTCAACCTCGCCATGGAGCTGTTCGACGCCAAGGCGGTGGGCGTGCCCGGCACCCCCGAGCTCATCGGGGCCAACGCCGAGGCCATCGCCACCGCCGAGGACCGCGAGCGGTTCAAGGAGGCGATGCAGGGCATCGGGCTCAGCGTCCCGCCCTCGGCCACGGCTCACAGCCTGGAAGAGGCCCAGGCCGCGGTCGAGCGCATCGGCCTGCCGGTCGTGATCCGGCCCGCCTTCATCCTGGGCGGCAAGGGCACCGGGATCGCCTCCACCCCCGACGAGTTCACCCGGCTGGCGGCCGCCGGCCTGGCCGCCAGCCCGATCAGCGAGATCCTCATCGAGCGCTCGATCGCGGGCTGGAAGGAGTACGAGCTCGAGGTCATGCGGGACCGCGCCGACAACTGCGTGGTCATCTGCTCGATCGAGAACCTCGACCCCATGGGCGTGCACACCGGCGACTCGATCACGGTGGCCCCGGCCCAGACGCTGACCGACGTCGAGTACCAGGCCATGCGGGACGCGGCTTTCGCCTGCATCCGGCGGGTCGGGGTCGAGACCGGCGGGTCCAACGTGCAGTTCGCCCTCGACCCGTCGAACGGCGACATGGTGATCATCGAGATGAACCCGCGGGTGAGCCGGTCCTCGGCGCTGGCCTCCAAGGCCACCGGGTTCCCGATCGCCAAGATCGCGGCCAAGCTGGCCGTGGGCTACACGCTGGACGAGATCCCCAACGACATCACCCGCAAGACGCCGGCCAGCTTCGAGCCCACCATCGACTACGTGGTCACCAAGGTGCCCCGCTGGGCGTTCGAGAAGTTCCCGGGCTCGCCCGGGGTGCTGGGCACGTCCATGCAGTCGGTGGGGGAGGCCATGGCCATCGGCCGGACCTTCCCGGAGTCGCTCCAGAAGGCGCTGCGCAGCCTGGAGCACGGCCGCGCCGGGCTCAACTGCGACGCGGCCGAGGCCGCCCTCGACGCCCTGGACGACGGCGAGCTGGTCGCCCGGGCCTCGGTGGGAACGCCCGACCGGCCGTTCCAGCTGGAGGCGGCGCTGCGGCGGGGGATCACCGTCGACGACCTCGCCGCGTCGACCAAGGTCGACCCGTGGTTCCTCGACCAGATGGCCCGCATCGTGGAGGAGCGGGCGCACCTCGCCGAGGTCGGCCTCGCGGGCATGAGCCGGCGGGGCTGGCGGCGGGCCAAGCAGCTGGGCTTCTCCGACGTCCAGCTGGCGTGGCTGTGGGGCGAGGACGAGGCGACGGTGCGGGCCGCCCGCCTGGCCGCCGGCGTGCAGCCGACGTTCAAGACCGTGGACACCTGTGGGGCCGAGTTCGAGGCCTCGACGCCGTACCACTACTCGACCTACGAGGACGAGGACGAGGTGGTCCCCAGCGGGCGGCAGAAGGTGCTGATCCTGGGCTCGGGGCCCAACCGCATCGGCCAGGGCATCGAGTTCGACTACTGCTGCGTCCACGCCAGCTTCGCCCTGGCCGAGGACGGCTACGAGACCGTCATGCTCAACTGCAACCCGGAGACGGTCTCGACCGACTACGACACCTCCGACCGGCTCTACTTCGAGCCGCTCACGCTGGAGGACGCCCTCAACGTGGTGGAGGCCGAGCAGGCCGCCGGCGACCTGGTGGGGGTGATCGTGGCCCTCGGCGGCCAGACCCCGCTCAAGCTGGCCGGCTCGTTGCCCGAGGGGTTGGTGCTGGGCACCTCGCCCGCCTCCATCGACCTGGCCGAGGACCGCGAGCAGTGGAACGCACTGTGCGCCCGCCTCGAGATCCCCCAGCCCGCGGGCGGCACGGCCACCACCCTGGACGAGGCCCTCGCCATCGTCGAGCGCATCGGCTATCCGGCCCTCCTGCGTCCCAGCTACGTGCTGGGCGGGCGGGCCATGGAGATCGTCTACGACCACGATGGCCTGCGGCGGGCCATGGCCGAGTTGGCGAGCTTCGGCAGCCTGGGCCGCGAAGGCGGGCTGTCCGCCTCCCGGCCCGTACTCGTCGACCGGTTCCTGGAGGACGCCACCGAGGTCGACGTGGACGCCCTGCGCGACCACACCGGCGACGTGCTGATCGGCGCGG
>DASRJN010000481.1:0-9598 GCA_035649455.1 Acidimicrobiales bacterium | reverse complement strand
AGGATCTGGGGCTTGGACAGCACCCGGCCCTGGTTGGCGAGCAGGAAGCGCAGCAGGTTGAACTCGGTGGGCGACAGCGCCACGTCCTCGCCCGCCCGGGTGACGAGGTGGGCGTCGTCGTCGAGGACCAGGTCGGCGCAGCTCAGGACCGATCCGGTGCGGGCGGCCCCGGTGCGGCGCAGGACGGCCTCGATGCGGGCCACGAGCTCCTGGAGGCTGAACGGCTTGACCAGGTAGTCGTCACCGCCGGTGCTGAGCCCCCGCACCTTGTCGTCGGTGCCGTCCCGGGCTGTGAGGAAGACGACGGGCGTGCGGCGGTTCTCCTGGCGCCAGCGGCGGCACACCTCGAAGCCGTCGAGGTCGGGCAACATGACGTCGAGGACGACCAGGTCGGGCTCGACGACCTTGGCGGCGTCGATGGCCTCCCGCCCGCTCGCGACGGCGTGGACCTCGTACCCCGAGTGGCGCAGCGCAGCCTCGAGCATGAACCGCAGGTTGTCCTCGTCGTCGACGAGCAGAAGCCGTTCGCCACTCATGACACCCAGCGTGATGGTCGTAGCTGAGAGTGCGCTGAACGCCCGCTGAGAGCGGCCGGAGAGCCGGATCAGCAACCTCGGTGGCGGCTCTGCGGGAACTCTGAGCTTCGTCCGGTCTCCTGATGCTCACACCCCGAGCAACCCACCACCCAAGAGGAGGAACGATGGACTGGACGCCGAAACACCTGGCCGCAGCCGCGGCGGTGGCCGGCACATTGATACTGGGCGGGGCCTCCTGGGCCGCCGCCCAGGACTCCCCGACCACAACGACGCCGGACGACTCCGGCAGCACCACAACGGTGCCCGACAACGGAGGCTCGTCGTCGGACAGCGGCCAGACCCCGGACCACCAGGGCAACGGCCACTGCGACCACGACCAGAGCTCCGACTCGAGCTCCGGCTCCGACTCCGACTCGTCCTCGTCCTCGTCCTCGTCGGCGGAGACATCGGTGTTCCGGACATAACCCAACCCAAGCTCCCGGGCGCCCAGACCGCATGGGCGCCCGGGACCACCACCGGCTACCCTCTCGCGTTCACTCGCGGGTGTAGTTCAATGGCAGAACATCAGCTTCCCAAGCTGACAATGCGGGTTCGATTCCCGTCACCCGCTCCATGTGATCTCTCGGGAGATCCCGGACAGCCCGAACCCTCATTGTGGGTCGGGCTGTTGTGGTTTTCGGGGTGGGGGTCCGGGTGGCCGGCCGGTGGGCTGGTAGTCGATGTCGGGGTTGAGGGTGAGGTGGCGGAGCAGTTCGCCGGTGGCGGTGTTGATGATGCGGATGTCGCGGTCGGCGGCGAGCAGGGTGATGCGGGTTCGGGCGTGGGTTCGGCCGATGCCGATGTGGTGGAGCCGGCCGTTGTGGCGCAGGGTGACGTGGCCGGCTTGGTCGACGATGTCGTGGCGGACCCGCCAGTGGGTGTCATCGGCCCGGCCGGTGGGGCGGTCTTTGGGGCGGGCCTGGTAGGCGGCGGCGGGGGTGGCGCGTTCCGGGAGTGAGCGGTGGGGGCGCCGGTAGTTGTAGTGGTCGGCGAAGGTGTCGAGCAGGGCCTGGAGGCCGGTGAGGGTGGTGGGTTGGTGGGGTTGGGCGGTCAGCCAGTGTTTGAGGGTTTGGTGGAAACGCTCGACTTTCCCGCAGGTGGTGGGATGCGCGGGCCGGGAGTTCTTCTGGGTGATGCCGGCTCGGCGGAGTTCTGTCTCAAACCCGTTGCGGCCACCGCGGCCGCCGGACAGGCGGGTGGTGAAGACCATGCCGTTGTCCGTCAATGTCGAGGCTGGTGGCCCGTGGCGGGCGACGGCGTGACCGAACACCTCGACCACCGCGGGTCCGGTGACGGGTTGGTGGGCGGTGAGGGAGATGGCGTAGCGGGAGTGGTCGTCCACGAAACACAAGATCTCGGCGTCGCGGCCGTCGGCGAGCCGGTAGTGGGTGAAATCGGCCTGCCAGCACTCATTGGGCAGTTCGGCGGCGAAACGGGTGTAGGAGGCCTGGGGGCGTTTGGCGGGCTGGGGAGTGACTAGGCCACGTCGAGCCAGGTAGCGGGCCACCGTCGAGGGCGAGACCCGCACCCCGTGGCGGTGCTGAAGGTGCCAGCAGATCGTGTCGGGCCCCGCGTCGAGGCCCTGGCCTCCGAGGTCTTTGCGCAGCTCGACGATCAGCTCGACCGTCGCCGCCGCCAGCGCCCCCGGTGAGGTCTTCGGTCGGCGGGAACGGGGCGCGAACGCGGTGTCGCCTTCGGCCCGGTAGCGGGCCACCAGCTCATACACCCACGACCGCGATACCCCATACGACCGAGCCACCTCCCCGGCCGAGCGGCCCTCCACAACAACCGAGGTGATCACCAACCAAACCTTCGACACCGCCGAGGATCACGCCGCACCACGCCCAGGTCGCGGACCCCACCTGTCCGCCATGTCCCGAGAGATCCGTCCGGGATGTCCTGAAGGACGACACAGCTAGCCCCACACTCCCCACCCGGCCTGGAGCGCCCCTGACCAGGGAATACGCTCGCCCAACGGTCACCGACCGTTGACCGCGGATACCGCGAGGAGCCCTGATTCGCGGGACCGCCGCGGGACCAGCGCGGGACCAGGCAAGCCACGTTTGTGCCGGGGCCGGGCCGCGGTGAGTTGCTCACCCGCCCGGGCTCCTCGGGCGCGAGGTGGCCCCTGCCCCGGAGGGCAGGGGCCGTCGCTCGGGCGTCGTTGCCGGAGGTGGCTAGAACAGGCGGCAGGTCGAGCCCGCCAGGTTGTTCGGGCCGATGGTCTTGTTCAGCGGGCCGAACCCGAAGTGGGTGAGTGTCGCGGCGCGGCCGTTGCACAGCGGGGAGGTGGAGCCCTTGTCCACGTTGTCGAAGGCCACATAGCGCTTGACGCTGTCATAGCTCGCGGAGCCGTTGGCGATGACGTTGAAGACGTACCGGATGCCGACGTAGTTCGGGGTCGGGTCGTTCAGGCGGACGTTCGCCTCCTGGACCGGGGCGTTGGGGTCACCGGTCGCCTCGGGCGTCGCCAGGGTGAGACCGGTGCTCGTGGCGAACTCGATGTTCTGGCCGTCCAGGTTGCGGATCGTCTGGCCGGCCCGCTGGTCCGGGATCGCCCCGTTGGCCATGGCGGCGAAGTTGGCACCCGAGAAGGGCACCACAGCCGACGCCTGGTCGCCGTTGGCGGCGATGACCGTGCCGGTGTTCTCCTGGGTCAGCGTGACCGCCGGGCAGCTGCCGCTGCTGAACGTGGTCGGGTCGAAGCCGAGCACCTCGGCCTGGAAGAACGACCGGGTGCCCGAGCCGGCCTGCGGCCAGTACCGCTCGATCGGCTGGTTGCCGCCACCGACCTGGTTGAAGTTGGTGAACGTGCAGTTGTAGATGCCCTGGAGCTGGGCCAGCGTCAGGTTGCTCGGGGCCGAGGCGCTGGCGCTCGACCAGCCGACGGCGTCGAGGGCGAAGGCGTAGTACTCGAACTCGGCCGGGTCCTGGCCGGCGCCGGGGCCGATGGGCCGCGGCCCGCCGGAGGACCGGGCGATGTCGATGCAGCCGTCCCCGGCGAGGAACGACGCCTTGAGGGCGTCACGCCCGGCGCCGGAACCGTTCGGGGCCACCACCTCGCCCGCGCCCGGCGGTGTGTGGTACGTGAGCGCACCGCAGTGCTCGTCCCCGGGAACCGGGTGGGGGTTCGGCTCGACGGACAGGATGTTGTGCAGGATGTCCCGGTCGTCGCCGGGGATGTTGGTGTCGTCGTTGTACTTCAGGTCGTTGTTGTAGTCCGTGATGACGCCCTGCATGACGTCCTGCGTCGTGTCGGAGCCGGCGAACGCCACGACGTCCTGGTCACCGTCGGGCGTGTAATTGCAGCCGGCCGCCACCAGCGCCAGCGTCGCGACCGAGGTGCCGGCGACGGCGATTCGCCGAGCGCGACCCGTGATGGGAATTCGCATTCCTGTCCTGCTCCTCCGCTTCGCCCCAGCCGGGGCCCCTCCACGGCGACCAGGCGATCGCCGCAATGGAACCGTCGCATTCGCAAGTGAACGGCAGTCCCCTCGCCCGCCGAACGGCAGCTGAAATTCAGGTGTCAGCCGGGGGCGGCGGGCGGCCGGCGCCGGGGCAGGATCGGTCGACCCGACGTGACCAGGGCGGCCAGCGACGTCAGGCCGACGGTGAGCAGCAGGGCCGCCGGCGCCAGCACGCGGCTCACCGGGATGATCCCGAACAGCGGCGGCAGCTCCGGCTCGGCCTCGTCGGCCGCGTCGGCCGCGGCCGCCAGCTCGGCCGCGGTAGCGGTGAGCGCGTCGGCGGCCAGCAGCTCGTCCCTGGCGCCCAGCCTCGCCGCGGCGCTCGACCGCGCCATCGCGTCCGTGCCCGCGCTGGCCGTGGGCGTCGCGGACGAGGCCGGCGGCGTCGCCCCCGGGCCGCTCGGCGCGGCCGGCACGCCGCACGTTGTGGGCGAAGCGCCGACCTTGGCGATGGCCGACGCCGCCTGCTCGCGCAGCGAGCCCGGTAGCGCCACGAAGCCCGTCGGCAGGCTCGACTGGGCGGGACCGGTCAGGTAGTCGAGCCACGCCCGGAGCAGTTCCCGCGTATGGGTCCGCGGCGCGCACGAGTCGTCCACGAGCTGCTCGGCGGGAGCCATCGCGTACTCGACGGTGGTGAGCGGGTAGGCGCCGCCGGCGGACGCGTTCGGGTCGGGGGTGAGCCGGCCGTCGGGCTCGTGGACCATCCCGTCCAGGGCCGCTGCCATCGTCTCGGGCGTCGGCGTGACGAACTCGCCGGACGCGTTCTCGATGGCGACCGGCGTCATGCCGAGCGCCACCGCCGTCGCGTAGTCGGTGAGGGCCCAGCCGGGACCGGGGTCGGCCGGGTTCTGCTGGACGTCGTTGTGGGCTCCGGCCGCGAGCAGCGAGCGGCTGGTGACACCCAGGAGGGCCGCGGTGAAGTCCGGCTGGGCCGTGGAGAAGTCGGCGCTCACCGGCCGGGGTACGCCGTCGGGGCCGGGCCTCGTGATCCAGGCCTCCGGCGCCTGGGCGGCGAAGAACGACGAGGCGAAGTAGTTGCCGCTGTCGGCGCCCGCCTGCATGTACGGGTTGGTGTACTTGCCCGAGCCCAGGAAGTAGAGCTGCGGCCCGAGCTGAGGGTTGCGGTTGACGATGGCGTCGCCGTTCTGGAACTTGAGCATCGCCTGGCCCTGGGCGATCAGCGCCGCCGCCTCGGCCCGGGTGAGCCTGATGTCCTGGCTGTAGGGCTGGGGCAGCCCGACAGGCCAGTTGGGGTCGGTGGCGTTGACCTGACCACCGATGGCCGCGATGACGACGGCGTTGAGCGCGATCGGCGTGTATACGGCGGGCCGCTCGGGCGCGGCGTCGAGGCCCGCGACGGCGCGGTAGCCGGACGCGGTGTACGCCAGGTCGGCGTTGCCCGCGGCGAAAGCCTTCAACCCCTCGCCCTCACCGACGCCGATGAACGACGTCGGCGCGCTGGACTGCGCGGCCCGGCACTCGGCGACCGTCAGCTGGGTCCACAGGGGGCGCATCCGGTCGGGGCCGGCGCCCGCGACCTGGTCGGGATCGCGGGCGCCGCACGCGGTGGTGGGGTCGCCGTTGCCGTAGTGCAGCTCGACGGCAGTCACGACGTCGGTGAGCGGGCCGCCGGCCACCGAGACCTTGAACTTGGCCACGAGCAGGCAGGGGTTCGCGGGGTCGCACGTCAGCGTGAACGTCCTGGTCGCGCCGTCCACGAACCGTGTCCACTCGGCCGTGCCGACGCCCGCCGTGATGGCGCCACGCGCCGCGGTGCCGTCGCGGAGCGGGTAGAGGGCGTCGGACGCCTGCGACGAGGAGGACACCGCGACGAGCGGGCAATTCGTCTGGTCGGACATGTCGGCCGACGTCGCGTAGGTCACACCCGGGCGGCAGATGCGCATCATGTGGGGGTTGTTGCCCTGGCCGTAGTCGGTCTGGAGCCGCACGTCCGAGCGGGCGGTGGCCGTCACCTGGATCACCGTCGCGTCGGTGACGTTGGTCGACTCGCTGAGCGTGAGCGCCACCGGCGGGTCCGCAGGTGGCGTCTGCGCGCCGGACGGGCAGGGTAGGAGCAGCGAGCCCAGGCCGGCGAGCAGGGTCGCCAGGGTCACGACGAGGCCGCTGGCGAGGCGGGGACGGCTGTGGGGGGAGCGCATGATCACATCCAGGCGGGGAACAGCCGGGCGATGGCCTCGGCAGTGAGCAGGATCGCGGCCGCCAGCGGCGGCGCCGTCAGGAGGTAGGCGGACCGGGGGCGGGCCCAGCGGTAGAGCACGATGGCCACACCCACCGCGACCAGGTAGGCGCCGAGCGCCAGGACCAGGGGCGCGGCCGCGCCGCCGTCCGTGCCGCGGCCGTCGTCGCCGCCCGTGCGGCCGCCCTGGGGCGTCGGGGCGAACGGGCGCGACGACATCCGGGCTACGACGATCGTCGCCCGGCTGGTCGCCCAGGGCCACGACGACGCGGAGGTCACCAGCGTCAGGCGGTCGTCGGGCGTCGGCCCGTAGAGCTCCTCGGTCGTCAGGCCGCCCTCCGGGATCTCGAACCGGGTGTCGGTGCGGGGCCGGACGGTCGTCGCCGTCGTGGCGCCGGCGTCCGCGTCGGTGGCGGCGTCGCCGTCGACCGTGGCGTCGGGCGGCGCCGTCGTCGTGGTCACCGGGGCAGTGGCAGGCGCGTCTGCGACCGGGGCGCTGACCACCGTCGTGACGACGTAGACCGTCTGGCCCTGGGTGGTCGTCACCAGGATCCTGTCGCCCCGCTCGAGCCGGCCGATCCGCCGGAAGGGCCCGCCGAACGCCGTCCGGCGGGCCACGATCGCGCTGTTCCCCGGCTGGCCCGGAGCGGCCGTCCCGGGGACATGGCCGGGTCCGCCCCGCGTCTGCTGCGGCCCGACGCCCTCGACGACGACCTGCTCGAGGTGGATGCCACCGATGTCGATGATGGCAACCGGAGTCCCGGCGGCCGGGGCCTGGGTCGGGACCTCCACCCCTGCGAGGCCCTCCGCCTCGGCGGCCGCGTGGCGGATCTGGGCGCGGTACTCGGACAGCGCCGAGGTCTGCTCCCGCTGCTCGATGAGCGGGCCGACGCCGTACAGCACGAGGACGACCGCGAGGAGTGTCACCGCGAGCCAGATCGCCACTCCGAGCGCAATCCAGCGGGGAGTGACCGCGCGCGGCTGCCGCACGAGCACGGGCTCGGTGAGGGTGAGCGTCATGACGCCCGTTGTTCTCGCACACGAAGGTGAACGGGCCCGGGCGCCCGAGGCAAACGCTGGGTGAACCGGAGTTCACCAGTCGTTCGCGGCGCGTGTGTTGTTGCGGACCGGGTGGCTTGATTTGATGCGCGGGAGATGGCTCAGCGGTTGCGGACGGATGCCGTACCTGACGAACTCCCCGAGGAGCAGCCCGGTAACGGCGGGAGCGCCGACACGCGCCCTCGCGCCGTCAACGACGTGCCGACCCGCCCCGACCGGGTGTTCGCGGGCATCACGACCACGGCCGGCCTCACCGTCCTCACGCTGCTCACGCTGGTGGGGATCTTCCTGTTCCTGCGATCCCGAGAAGCGTTCGACACCGTCGGCTGGTCCTTCTTCACCACCTTCGAGTGGCGCATCGACTCGACCCCGGCGGTGTTCGGCGTCGTCGGGTTGGCGGTCGGCACGGTCCTGGTGGCGATCATCGCCGTCACGATCGCGATCCCCCTCGGCGTGTGCGCCGCGTTGTTCATCAGCGACTACGCCACCGGGCGGGTCCGCGGCTTCCTCGTCGGGCTGGTCGACCTGCTGGCGGCGATCCCCAGCCTGCTGTTCGGGCTGTGGGGCCTGCTGCTGCTGAGCTCCCAGATCGTCCCGCTGTCCGCCTGGCTCGGCCGGCACCTGCGCTGGTTCCCCCCGTTCCGGGTGGCGGCGGATGCCGGCCTGGACAACTCGATGTTCATCGCCGGGATCGTCGTGTCGCTGATGGTGCTGCCGATCATCGCGGCGGTCACCCGCGAGGTGTTCTCCCAGACGCCCCCGAACGAGAAGGAGGCGGCCCTGGCCCTCGGCGGCACCAAGTGGGGGATGATCCGGATGGTCGTGCTGCCCTACGGGCGTGGCGGCATCATCGGCGGGTCGATGCTCGGGCTCGGCCGGGCCCTGGGCGAGACGATCGCGGTGTCGCTGCTGCTGCCCCAGGTGCCCAAGGTGACCGGCCGCATCCTCGAGAACGGCGGCGCCACCGTGTCCGGCTTCATCGTCCGCCGGTTCGGCGGCGGCGAGCTCAACACGTCCGCCCTGATGGCCGCGGGCCTGGTCCTGTTCGGCATGACGCTCGTCACCAACATGCTGGCGTCGGTGATCATCAGCCGCAGCCGCTCCGGCGTCGGGGTCGAGGTCTAGGGCGTGGTCGCCGCCCTGGCCCCGGCCGCCCAGCCGACCGCCGGTCCCGCCCCGCCGGCGCGGCGGCGGCCCCGCGAGTTCACCGCCGTCGACTACGGCACGATCGGCGGCTCCGCCCTGAGCGCCCTGACCCTGACCTGGCTCATCTTCGCCCGGCTCACCGACGGGGTCGGCTGGCTCGGATTCCTGGTCGTCGCCTATGTCGCCTTCCTCGTGCTGTTCGGGCTGGTGACGGCGGACCGCATCGGCGTGCTGGCGGCCAAGGACCGCCTGGCGACCGTGACGATCACCTCGGGCGCCATGCTGCTGCTGGCGCCGCTCCTGTGGCTGGTCGGCTATGTGCTCGTCAAGGGCCTGCCGGGGTTGCGGCCCAGCTTCTTCACCCACGACATGCGAGGCGTGACGCCGACCATGCCGGCCTCCGCGGGCGGTGGCCTCCACGCCATCATCGGCAGCCTCCAGCAGGTCGGCCTCGCGCTGCTGATCACGGTCCCGCTCGCGGTGTCCACGGCCGTTTTCCTCAACGAGACGCGCAGCCGCCTGCGGCGCCCGGTCCGCATCGTCGTCGACGCCATGAGCGGCATGCCGTCGGTCGTGGCCGGCCTCTTCATCTATGCCACCTTCGTGATCCCCTACGGCGGGCAGATCGACCTGTTCGGCTTCAACGGCTTCATGGCCGCGCTGGCGCTGTCGATGATCATGCTGCCGACGATCACCCGGACCGTCGAGGTGGTGCTCCGGCTCGTGCCCGACGGCCTGCGCGAGGCCAGCCTGTCCCTCGGCGCCTCCCGCGCCCGCACCGTGTGGTCGGTGGTGCTGCCGACCGCCCGCAGCGGCGTGACCACCGCCGTCGTGCTCGGCATCGCCCGGGCGGTGGGCGAGACGGCGCCGCTGCTGTTCACCGCGTTCGGCTACCAGCTGATCAACTCCAACCCGTTCGCCAACCCCCAAGAGAGCCTGCCGCTGTTCGTCTTCCGCAGCATCACGCAGCCCCAGCAGTCGATGATCGACCGGGGGTTCACGGGGGCGCTCGTGCTGATGCTGGTGGTCCTCGGGCTGTTCGCTCTGGCGCGGTTCATCGGCCGGGATCGCACCCGGTCCCGCCGGCGGACCGGGCAGGCCCCCGCCATGCCGACCGGCGCCGACATCTTCGAGGCCCTCCCCGGGCCCGGCGC
>DASRJN010000480.1:0-7200 GCA_035649455.1 Acidimicrobiales bacterium | reverse complement strand
GCCCCGCTCGCGCCGCGCCCGCCGCCGGGATGCCGCCGGCCCGCGCAAGGGCGACCTCCGCGAGGCCCAGATCCTCGACGCCGCCGATGGCTTGCTGGCCACGAAGCCGTTCTCCGATCTGACGATGGACGACATCGCCCGGCAGGCTGGCCTGTCGCGGTCGGCCCTGTACTTCTACTTCGACTCCAAGGAGGCGGTGCTGGCCGGGCTGCACCAGCGGATCTACGAGGCGATGGCGAGCACCGTCGACCCCATCACCGGGGGGCTGGAGCCCAGCGAGGACGCCATGCGGGCCGCGGTCGGCCAGGTGTGCGCCAACTGGCGGGCGCACCCCCATGCCCTGCGCACGTTCCATGAGACGGCCATGGTCTCGCCAGAGTTCGGCCAGCTGTGGCGCACCCGCCTGGACCACCACGTGGAGGTCCTGACCGCCATCGTCGAGGCCGAACGCACCGCCGGCCGGGCGGCCCCGGCACCACCCCCGGCCCGGGCGCTGGTGTCCGCCTGGTTCTGGATGCTGGAGACGCAGCTCTACGAGCTGTTCCGGCGCCGCCACAGCCGCCGCGAAGAGGACGACCTGGTCGACACCCTCACCCTCCTGTGGTTCCGCACCATCGGCGGACCCGCACCGTCACGCTGACCCGGTGTGGCGGCGGCCATCAGGCCGGCGTCGCGCTCCCAGAGCGCAGTGCTGTCGACGGTGTCGGTGAAGACGAACGTCAGGGTCCCGCTCGGCAAGTCCCCCACTCGCAGGAGCCTACGGGGCGGCACTCGGCGCAGAAGGCGTATCCGGCTTCGGTTGATGGACGGCACATCGGCTCGCCCGACTCTTGGCGGTCGGCCGGGCACGCAGCTCCGGGCTTGGGTCGGTTGCCGTCACGCGGGTCGCGGGATGACTGCGGTTGCCTCCACCTCCAATAGCCAGGCAGGGTCGGCGAGCGAGCTGACGAACACGAGGGTGGCCGCGGGCAGCGCATGGTCGGGGTAGCGCTGCCGGCCCTGGAGCTGGGCGCGGTCGACGCCGTGCTTGAGGTAAGTGGTCACCTTGACGACGTGCTCGAGGCCGGCGCCCTGTGAGGCGAGTACAGCCTCGAGGTTCGCGAAGACCTGGTCGGCCTGGTTGACCAGGTCTTCGGCGACCAGGGCTCCGGTGGAGTCGACTCCGACCAGACCGGAGACGAAGAGCAGGTCGGCTTCGCCGAGCTCGACCCGAACCGCCTGGCTGTAGCGCGCTACCGGCGGGGCCGTCTCGGGATTGTGCCGTGTGATCGTCATGGGTCGATGATCGCAGCCGTCCGCTCTCGCCGGGCCGCGATCCCGAGGCCGTGTGGTTCGTCGTGCTGTTGGGGCGGGCGGATCGACGAGCATGGGTTCGTGGGCCGCGCAGGCGAGCTGCCCCGGGCAGTAGCCCATGGAGGTGATCCGATGTTCTCCCCTGTATGAGGAGCCGCCGGGTTCCATCAGGGACCCGGTGTCTGTGCCCAGGACCCTGCCGTCGGCGACCAGCTGCGGCGTGGGCCACGGCGATCGGTCGAGGACGTGGCGGACGATCACGGGGTAAACATCGGGCGTACACCTCGGCAGCAACGTCGGCGCTTGCCACGACCGAACCCGATCCTTGCTGACAACAGGTGTGGCGCCCGGTCGCGCACGGCCGCGGCGATGTTGTCACCAGGCCGGCCGGCCTGGACGGTCCGTCGTCACGACCGCGTCCAGGACCAGACGGTTGGGCGATTCGTCCTGGCAGATGCCAGGCCAAGTCGGCGGGCTGCTCAGCTGACGAGCCGGTCGCGGCCCGCCCAGTACGGCGCCCGCAGCTTGAACTTCTGGACCTTGCCGGTTGCCGTCCGCTCGAGGGCGTCCCGCAGCACCACGCTGGTCGGGGCCTTGTAGTGCGCCAGATGGGCACGGCAGTGGGCGATGAGCTCCGCCTCGGTGGCGGCCGCGCCCGGGCGGAGCACGACGATGGCCATGACGGTCTCACCCCACCGGGCGTCCGGCACGCCGATCACCGCCGCCTCCGCCACCGCCGGATGCCGGCCCAGGACGTCCTCCACCTCGATCGACGAGACGTTCTCGCCGCCCGTGATGATCACGTCCTTCTTGCGGTCCGAGATGGACACGTAGCCCGCGGCATCGATCGTGCCGCCGTCGCCGGTGTGGAACCAGCCGCCGGCCAGGGCGTCGGCCGAGGCCTCGGGTTGCTGCCAGTACCCGGCGAACACGTGGTTGCTGCGGGCCTGGACCTCCCCGCTGGCCGCGATCCGCAGCTTGACGCCCAGGGCCGGCGGACCGGCGCGGCCGAGCTCGACGGCCCGGCCACCGGGACCGAGGCGGTCCCATTCGGCCCGCCGGCGGTTGATCGTGAGCAGCGGCGACGTCTCGGTGAGGCCATAGACCTGGATGAACTCCCACCCGAGCTCGGTCTCCACTCGTCTTATGGTGGCGGTCGGCGGCGGGGCACCGCCCACCACCATGCGCACCCGGCCGTGGCCGGGGACGCCGGTGGCCCGGCTGTCGGCCGCGGGGGCGGCGGCCAGGATGGTGTTGACCACCGCAGGGGCGCCGCCCAGGAAGGTGACACCGTGGCGGTCGACCCGTCGCAGGATCTCCGGGCCGTCGGCCTTGCGCAGGATGACGTGCCGCCCGCCCATGCCGGTCACTGCGTAGACGAGGCCCCAGCCGTTGCAGTGGAACATCGGGACCGTCCCGAGGTAGACGTCCCGGTCGTCCACGCCCGTGTGCCAGCCCAGGCTCATGGCGTTGAGGTACAGGTTCCGGTGGGTCAGCTCGACGCCCTTGGGCCGGGCCGTGGTGCCGCTCGTGTAGTTGATGGACGCCACGGCCCCCTCGTCGCCGTCGGTCCACGGCTCCGGCCGGCGGTCGGAGCGGAACAGCACCTGGTCCGACTCGCGCCCGAGCACGAAGCGGTGGGGCGCGGTCACGCTGGCCAGCGCCTCGTCCAGGTCGGAGTCGACCAGCAGGACCGAGGCGCCGGCGTGGCGGACGATGTAGCCGACCTCCTCGGCGTTGAGCCGGAAGTTGATCGGCACCACCACGCGGCCCCAGCCGGACACGCCGAACAGGGCGGTGAGCATCCGGGCGCTGTTGTGGGAGACGATGGCGACCCGCTCGCCCCGGCCGACGCCCAGGGCGTCGAGGCAAGCGGCCATCGCCCGGGCCCGGTCGGCCACCTCGCGCCAGGTCAGGGCGCCCCAGCCGGTGGCGGGTTGGTCAGGCTCGTCGACCACGCCGATGCGGTCGCCGTAGACGAGCTCGGCCCGGTCGAGGAAATCGAGGACGTTCAGGGGGATGTGCACGGTCGCCTCCAAGGCGAAGGGGGAAGTGGTCCCGATCGAACCCCACCGGCACCCCGGCCGACCCGGGTAGCCATTGCTCAACTTCTCGGCACCCCCCGACATGAGCACCGCGGCGACCGGTACCGTGACACCGATGGCCAGGGCACGCTCCGCCCCCGCCGCGAGCCCGCCGCCCCTCCAGTGGCCGCTCGTCGGGCGGCAGGACGAACTGGACCTGTTCGTCGCCGGTCTCGGCGACCCCCGGGCCCACGGCTTCGTCATCCACGGCGCGCCCGGGGTGGGCAAGACCCGCCTGGCCGACCAGTGCCTGGCCCTCGCCGACCAGCACGGCCGCAACGTGGCCCGGGCCACGGCCACCGAGGGGTCCCAGTCGGCACCGCTCGGGGCGCTGGCCCACCTGCTGCCCCCGGGCATCGGCGACGCGCGGCGCGACCTGGTGGCGGTGGTGGCCGAGCTGCGCCCGGTGCTGGAGGACCAGACGCCCGCCGGCCCGCTGGTGCTGTTCGTGGACGACCTGCACCTGCTCGACGCCACCTCGGCCACCCTCGTGTCCCAGCTCGTCGACGCCGACCTCGTGTTCCTGGTGGCCACGGTGCGGTCGGAGGCCCCCCTCCCCGCCGGCGTCGAGGCGCTGTGGCACCGGGCGCGGGTGCGGCGGGTCGACCTTGAGGACCTGGACCGGGCCGAGGTCGGCACGCTGCTCCACCTCGTGCTGCGGGGCCCGGTCGAGGCGTCCACCGTGACAGAGATCTGGACGGCCAGCCAGGGCAACGTCCTGCTCGCGCGCGAGCTGGTGCTCGGCGCCCTGGACCGGGGCAACCTGGTCGAGCAGCGGGGCGTGTGGCGCCTGGTCGGGCCACTGGTCACGACGCCCCGGCTGCGGGAGCTGATCGCCGCCCGCCTCGGCCGCCTGCCGCCGGCGACGGTCGAGGCGCTCGACATGCTGGCAGTGTGGGAGCCGGCCGGGCTCGCCACCCTCGAGGCCATCGTCGGCGCCGCCCAGCTGGAGCTGCTCGACCGCCACGGCCTGCTCACGGTGCGCATCGATGGGCGCCGGCAGGAGGTGCGCCTCGCCCACCCGCTCTATGGCGAGATCCTGCGGGAGCGCATGGCCGGCCTGACCCGCCGCCGACTCCTGCTGGAGCACGCCGACCGGATCGACGGCTGGGGCGCTTGCCGCCGGGAGGACGCCGTCCGGGTCGCCACCGCCCGGCTCGACGCGTCCGGCGCCGCCGATCCCACCCTGCTGGTCCGGGCCGCCCGCCTGGCCCGCTACGGCCAGGATTTCCCGCAGGTCGAGCGGCTGGCCCGGGCCGCGGTGGCCGACGGGATCACGCCGGAAGCGGGGTTGCTGCTGGGCGAGGCGCTCCACGAACTGGGCCGGTTCGCCGAGGCCGCGGACGTCCTCCACACCGCGCACGAGACGTGCACCGACCCTGGTGACGAGGAGCTGCTCGTCTACATCACCGAGATCTGCACGCGGAACCTGATGTGGGGCCTGCTCCGCCACCACGAGGCCCTGGCCGTCAACGACGAGACCCGCGCGCGGGTCACCGACCCGAAGGGCATCCGGGAGCTCACGCTCAACGAGGCGCTGCTGCTCACCTACTCGGGCCGGCCTCGCGACGCCCTCGAGGTGCTGAGGCCGGTGCCCGACGATCCCGACCCCCGAGCCCGCGCGATGCGGGCGCTGGCCGAGCTGCCCGCCGTGTTGGCGACGGGACGGTGCGTCACCGCCGCCGAGGGTCTGGCGCAGGCGTTCGTCGACCAGTCCAGGCTGCCGGACCAGATCGCCATTCCCGGTCCGGGCAACCACATCCTCATCCAGGCCTACGCGCTGGCCGAGTGCGGGCGCCTGGGCGACGCTCGCGCGCTCGCCACCGCCGCTTATGAGGCCACGCCGGCGTCCGCCCCGCCCGATGCCCTCATGTGGCTGGCCCATCAGATCGGGCGCGTGGCGCTGCTGGCCGGGCAGCTGGCGACCGCCCAGCGCTGGCTGGGCGAGGCTGCGGCGAGGGCCGAGGCCCACCGCATCGACGGTCCCCGGTGCCTGGTGCTGTCGGCCCTGGCCGCGGCCGCGGCCGGTCTCGGCGACAGCGAGGCGGCCCTGGCCACGGTGCGCGAGCTCGACCGGCTGCCGGAGTTTCCCTTCACCGGGCCGGAACAGCAGCTGGGCCGGGCGTGGTCCAAGGCGGCCACCGGCGACCTGGCCGGCGCCCGCCAGGTGCTGCTGGCTGCGGCCGACCGGGCCGCCCGCGACGGCTACCTCGTGTGCGAGGCCTGGATGCTCCACGACGTGGCCCGTCTCGGCGAACCGGCGGCGGTGGCCGATCGCCTGGCGGATCTGGCCGAGCGATGCGAGGGCGACCTGGTCGGCGCGTATGCGGCGCACGCCGCGGCGGCCGCCGCCGGGGACGCGGAGGGCCTCGTGGCCGCCACCGACCGCTTCGAGGCGCTGGGGGCGCTGCTGCTGGCGGCCGAGGCCGCCACCGAGGCCGCCCAGGCACTGCGCCAGCAGGGCCACCGGCGGCAGGCTGCCGCCCTCGGCGTGCGGGCCTCCACCCTGGCGGAGGGTTGCGAGGGAGCGCAGACTCCCGGCCTGGCCGCGCCGGTCATGGTGGTGCCGCTCACCCACCGGGAGCGGGACATCGCGGCGCTGGCCGCCCAGGGCGAGTCGAGCAAGGACATCGCGGCGCGCCTGTACCTGTCGGTCCGCACGGTGAACAACCATCTGCAGAGCGCCTACGCCAAGCTGGGCCTCAGCGGCCGCCGCCAGCTTGCCGGGGCGCTCAGCATCGATGGCCGCGAGGGGGAGGCTGAGCAATCGCCGGCCGCCCGGCAGCCCGCGGCCGGCGATTGAGCAACTGCTGCTCAGGACTGCAGCGCCACGCGGTCGCATCCTGGCGGCATGTTCCCTCCCACCCCGCTCCCCAACACCCCGACTACCACCGTCACCTCCCCGGGGCGACCGGTGGCCCTGATCACCGGCGGCAGCCGCGGCATCGGCCGCGTGCTGGCCCAGGCCCTGGCCGGCCGCGGCATGGCTGTCGGCGTCGTGGCCCGGTCGGGCGACGAGCTCGCCGAGACCGTCGAGCTGGTCCGCCGGGCCGGCGGCACCGGGGCCGCAGCCCCCGCCGACGTCACCGACCGCGACGCGCTGGCCGGTGCGCTGGCGGAGCTGCGCCAGCGGCTCGGCCCCGTCGACTTGCTCGTCAACAACGCCGGCATCGTCGGCCCCGTCGGCCCCCTGTGGCTGACCGACTCGCAGGACTGGTGGACGACCATGGACGTCAACCTGCGTGGCCTCCTGCTCACCACCCAGCTGGTGGTGCCGGAGATGGTGACCCGTGGCCGCGGCCGGATCATCAACATGACCAGCCAGGCCGGCACCTACCGGTGGCCGCTGGTGTCCGCGTACTCGGTGTCCAAGGCCGCGGTGGTCAAGCTGACCGAGAACCTCGCTCATGAGGTCGGCCGGCACGGCGTCCGGGTCTTCAGCGTGCACCCCGGCCTGCTGCCCATCGGCATGTCCGAGGACTTCGCGGCCCGACCGCCCGTGGACGGCTTCGAGGCGCATGTCCGGGACTGGGCTCTGCGTGAGCTGGCCGAGGGCCGGGGCGCCGAGCCAGGCCAGGCCGTCGAGCTGATCCTGCGGCTCGCTGCCGGCGACGGCGATGCCCTGTCCGGCCGCCACCTGTCGGTGCACGACGACCTCGACGTCGTGCTCGACCGGCTGGCCGAGGTGCGGGCGGGCGACCTCTACGTCATGCGCCCAGAGCGGCTGACCATCCGGCGGTCGGGCCTGACCCCGGCCTACTACCGGGGCCGGTCGGCCGCGATGTGGCAGGCCGCGAGTTCCCGGGTCGACGTCCCTGGTATG
>DASRJN010000479.1:0-2060 GCA_035649455.1 Acidimicrobiales bacterium | reverse complement strand
CAGAACAAGGCCGAGTCCAAGCTCGCTCCTCAGGCGACGTGATGCCGAGCATCGAGGCCGCCCAGGTTCACAAGCTCGTCGTCGCCTGCGATGCCGGCATGGGCTCGAGCGTCATGCTGGCCAGCACGGTCCGCAAACAGCTGGCGGACACCGACATCAGCGTGGAGCACACACCGGTCAACCACATCCCCGACGACGCCGACATCGTCCTCTGCCACGCCGGGCTGGCCGAGCGCGCCCGCCGGATGGTGCCGGGCCGGGTGGTCGTGCCGTTCCAGCTGTTCCTCGGCGACCCCGCGGTCACCCGGGTGGTCGCGGCGCTCAAGTCCGGCGGCACCGTCGATGGCTGACGTGACGCTCGCGGACCTCCTGTCCGTGGATCGGATAGTGCTCGGCGGCACGGCCGGCGGCTGGGAGGACGCGGTGCGCCAGGTCGGCGACCTGCTGGTGTCCTCGGGTGCGGTCAGCCCGGACTACGTCGACGCCATGGTCGAGCGCGAGCAGTCGGTGTCCACGTTCGTCGGCGAGGGCGTCGCGATTCCCCATGGCACCCTCGCCGGCCGCGACCTCGTCACCCGCGACACGCTGTGCGTGATGCAATTCCCGGGCGGCGTCGACTGGCACGGCGACGAGGTCGTGCTGTGCATCGGCATCGCCGCCCGGGGCGACGGGCACGTGCCCATCCTCGCGCGCCTCGCCGAGCTGCTGATGGAGCCGGACCGCGCCGCCGCCCTCCGCAGCGCGGCCACCGCCGGCGACGTGGTCGCGCTGCTGGCACCCGAGGAGTCGCCCGCATGAGAGCCGCCCGCTTCCACGCCCCCGGCGACATCCGCCTGGAGGACGTCGCCGAGCCCACCGCGGGTCCCGGCGACGTCGTCATCCGGGTGCGCAACTGCTCGACCTGCGGCACCGACGTCAAGATCAGCCGGCACGGCCACCATCACATCGTGCCACCGCGGACCATGGGCCACGAGATCGCCGGCGAGATCAGTGAGGTCGGCGAACGGGTCAGCGGCTTTGCCGTGGGTGACCGGGTACAGGTCATCGCCGCGATCCCGTGCGGGGTCTGCCCCGACTGCCGGGCCGGCCGCATGACGGTGTGCCCCAACCAGACCTCGATGGGCTACCACTACGACGGCGCGTTCGCCCAGTACTGCCGGGTGCCGGCGGTGGTCCTGGCCGTCGACGGGCTCAACCGCATCCCGGAGGGGGTCGGCTTCCCGGAGGCGTCGGTGGCCGAGCCGCTGGCGTGCGTGATCAACGGCCAGGAGCTGGCCCGCGTGGCCAAGGGCGACGACGTGGTGGTGCTCGGTGCGGGGCCGATCGGATGCCTGCACGTGCGCCTGGCCCGGGCCAACGGCGCGGCCCGGGTGGCGCTCGTCGACCTCAACCAGGCCCGGCTCGAACAGGCCGCCGGGCTGGCCCGGCCCGACGCCGCGATCTGCTCCGCAGATCAGGACCCGGTCGCCGCGGTCATGGCGCTCACCGGAGGTCGTGGCGTCGACGTGGCCATCACCGCGACCGCCTCGGGCGCAGCCCAGGAGCAGGCGCTGCAGATGGTCGCCCGCCGGGGCCGGCTCAGCCTGTTCGGCGGGCTGCCCAAGGACCGGCCCACGATCACGCTCGACTCCAACCTGGTCCACTACCGGGAGCTGACGCTGGTCGGTGCCAACGGGTCGAGCCCCGAGCACAACGCACGGGCACTCGACCACATCGCCACCGGAGTGGTGCCGGTGGCGGATCTGATCACGCACCGGCTGCCGCTCGACGACGTGCTGCACGGGCTCGAGATCGTGGCCGACGGCGAGGCGATCAAGGTGACCATCGAGCCCTGAGAAGGCTCGCGCACGGTCCGACATCGAGGACACGGAGGGGATGACGACATGGTCCAACGAGTCGTGACGGTCGGGTCGGCCAGCGGGCTGCACGCCCGACCCGCCCGGCTCTTCGTCAAGGCGGCCGCCGCCGAGCCCGTCGCGGTGACGCTGACCGTGGCCGGCAAGCGGCCCACCAAGGCGGCCAGCATGCTCGGCGTGCTGGCGCTGGGCGCCCTGCAGGGC
>DASRJN010000478.1:0-5153 GCA_035649455.1 Acidimicrobiales bacterium | reverse complement strand
CCGCGGGTAGTCACCCTGCAGCACCCGCGTGTAGGCGCCGCCCTCGATCCAGCGCTGCAGCTCGGCCGCCCGCACCACCGCGAACGGGTGGGTGGCGTTCTCGAGCAGGAGCAGCTTGAGGACGCTGTCGCGGACGTCGGGTGGCCCCAGGTACTCCTCACCCTGGGCGCGGAAGGCGGCGATGACGAGGTCGTCGAGCTTGCCGCCACTGGCCAGCTTCATGTGGCAGCGCAGGGCGGCCGCCGGATCCTGGGTGGCCAGCAGGCCGGCCCGATCGCTCGACAGCTCGGCCTTGCGTGACCACTCGTAGAGCGCGGCGATGACCGCTCGCAGGCCCAGGGCACCCAGCGGCAGCCAGGCCAGCGCGTTCGACACCCGCAGCAGCTGCATCAGCATCGTCGTGTACAGGGCGTGGCCCGACAGCACGTGGCCGAGCTCGTGTCCCAGGACGAAGCGCAGCTCGTCGTTGTCCATCAGGTCGAGCATGCCGCTGTTGACGATCACGAAGGGCCGGTCGATCCCGAGGGCCATCGACTGCGGCCGGGGGTCGGCGTACACGTAGAGCAGGGGCAGGTCACGGACGTCGAGGCTGTCGGCCGCCTCGGCGTAGAGCTGGTAGACGCGCGGGAACTGGCGGTGGTCGACGCGGACCGCAGTGCCCAGGTACACGAGCCGGAGCGCCCGCTCGTTCCAGAGCCCGGCCAGCTTGCGCAGCACGTAGTCGAAGCCTCGGAGCTGGCGCAACGCCGTCAGCGCGCCCCGGTCGGCGGGGTGCTCCCAGGCCCGGGAGCTGATGTCGGTGAGCTTCACCCTCGTCCCGATCGGGCGATCTTCCCCGTTGGCCTCGGTCACGGACCGAACGGTAGACCTCGCCACCCGACGAGGGACATCGCCTTTGCCGACCAGACATTTGTTCCGCGCTAGTGTCCCGGGATGGGCGTGAGCGTCGATCTTGGCGGCCGGCGGGTGCTGGTGACCGGCGCGTCGAGCGGCATCGGGGCGGCGGTGTGCCGGTCGATCGCCGGCTGCGGCGGGTCGGTGGCCATGGTGGCCCGGCGCAAGCCCCGGCTGGACGAGCTCCACGACGAGCTGGGGGAGCGGGCGGTCGCCATCCCCGGGGATGTGACCGACCTCGATGCCCTCGACGGCGTGGTGGCGGAGGCGGCCCGGCGCCTCGGGGGTCTCGACGGCCTCGTGGCGGTGGCGGGCCGGACCATGGCCGGCGGCATCACCTCGGGGACGCCCGAGCGCTGGCGCGCGCTGTTCGAGCTGAACTTGCTGGCCCCGCTGGCGACGGTCCGCCATGCGATCGGGCACTTCCCGGACACCGGCCGGCGCGACGTGGTGTTCGTGGGCTCGGCGGGCGCCATCACGCCGCTGCCCGCCGCCGGGATCTACAGCGCCTCCAAGCGGGGCCTGCGTGCCGCGTGCGACAGCCTGCGGCTGGAGCTGGCGCCCATGGGCGTGAACGCCGGGCTGGTCATGCCCGGGATGTTCGAGACCGAGGGCCTGACGCTGGAGGGCCTGGAGATCGACGGCGACGTCCCTCCCGACGGGTACCCCTACCTCGTGCCGGGCGCTGGCCCCGGTGATCCCGCAGTGGTCGGCGACGCCATCGCCTTCATGCTCAGCCTGCCCGACGGCGTGGCCATCAACGAGCTGGTGGTCCGGCCGACCGGCCAGCTCAACCCCTGAGTGCTCCCCGCCACGACTCGCCACCGACCGTCGGCCGGTGAGCGCGGCCACCCGCTCGGTGATGGCCTGTCGACCGGAGCTACCGCTCGAGCTCGAACAGGCGGTACGAGAAGATGGTCCGGAACCCGAGGCGCTCGTAGATCCGCTGGCCCATGGGCGACGAGCCGAGCACGGCGTGGTTGGCTCCGCTCCGCGCCGCTTCGACCATCGCAGCAGTCGTCATGGCCGCGCCGAAGCCGCGTCGCCGGAACTCAGGGCGGGTGCACACGAAATAGATGCCTGCTGTGGCTTTCGTGAGCAGCAGCGACACCGTGGCCACTGGCTCATCGCCGCGCCTGCCCACGAGGTGGCGCCATGGGCCTTCATCGGCGAGGCCGGCTCCCGCGAAGACCGAGGCGACCCAGTCCGCCTCCCTGGGCCCCTCGCCGAAGCCCGCGGCGAGCACGTTGCGATAGTCCTCCAGGTCGTCGTCGGTCCTGACTCGTGCGATCTCGAGGTCCGCAGGGGACGACGACGTGTCGCTCAGGTCCGAGAGCACCGCTGCCATCGCCGGCTCTTCGCCGCCGTCCTCGAAGCCGGCCTCGATCAGGTGCTCCGCCAGTGCCTCCGGCCGCATTGTCGGCGAGAGGTGCCACGAGCCCGGTAGTGAGCGAGTCCAGAGCTCAGTCCGCCACTCCTCGACCAGGGTGCGACCGCGCTCCCGGGAGGCGTCGCATCGCACGACCGCGTTGTGGTAGCCGATGGGCGAGCCTCCCGCGGTCCACGTGATCTCGTCGTCGGCGCGCTCGCTTCCGCCGCCGATCTTGCCCATCGTGAGCAGGAACTCGGCGACGTTGGACTCGATCAGTACCGCGAGGTCCTCGGGCATCGATGCCCAGTCTGTGGCACAGGCATCGTTGCCAGCGAGAGCGAATCGACCACCGAGGGGCGGACGGTGGCCGACTCAGGGGCTGCAGCGGCCGTCGGGGTTGGTCTCGACGTCGGGGCGCCCGTCCGGCTGGGCCGACATGATCCCGCTCCAGATGCCGGGGAAGTAGGGACCGGGCTGGCCCGCCTCGGCGTAGTAGCCGTTGGGGTCGTAGACCTTGGCTTCGGGATAGGGGTAGGGGCAGGCCATCGACGTGGCCGTGCCGGTCCAGCGGATGGTGGCGAACCCGAGTCCGTAGGCCACATAGGCCAGGTTGAGGATGCCGAAGATGACCACGAACGTGGCCAGGGCCGGGCGGGTGCGGAACAGCCGCAGCCGCTGTGCCAGCTTCTCGGCCACGGTGCGTCCGGTGTCGTCCCGGTAGAGCAGTACCGCCGCCGGGATCATCACCAGGGTGACGAGCGACGACTCCCACAGCAGCGGGAATTGGTACGCCTTGCCGGTGAACACCGACCCGAACGGCACGACCTGGGAGTAGATGTACAGCCCGGCCCGGATGCAGAGGATCTCCAGCATGGCGTCGTACACGAAGCCGATGACGTAGACGAGCGCGGCCAGGCTGATCAGGGGGTGGCGCCAGGCGAACGACGTGACCGGCCGGCGGCGCTGGATCCGGCGCAGGAGCCAGATGGCGGGGAAGAATGGCAGCAGGTAGAAGCTCACGTAGCCGAGCACCACGAAGGGCTCGACGGTCGGCGACAGCGAGACCAGCGCCCACGTCTCGGGCATGTGCCAGAGCTGGGGGTTGTAGACCGCGTACGGCGCCCAGTTCATGACCGGGTCGAGCCACACGATCCCCGTGCAGGCGATGGCGCACAGCAGGATCGGGTGCCGCGGGTGCCGCCGCCAGGCCACCACCAGGGCGACGACGAGGAGCGTGAGCATGGCGACGGTGCCGAGCTGGAGCTTGGCCATCCAGTGGGGGTCGCCGAACAGCGGCTCCACCGGCCGCGGCGTGCCGGTCACGTCCGGGTTCCTGATGCGGTCGGCCAGCACACCCGGTGCCCGCATGTTGTGCGCCACCGCCACCACGAAGGCGAACACCGCCATGCCGCCCAAGCCCCAGGCCACCCCGACCAGGGTCGACGGGCGCTGGGGGGGTGTCCCGGGATCGAGCCCCGGCTCCGTCTCCACCGCCAGGGCGGCCATCACACGTCCCCGAAGCGGGCGACGAGGTGCGAGGTCTCGCCGTCGGGATCGAGCCGGCGGGCCACCAGGTAGCCGGCGCCCATCCAGCCCCGGCGGGTCCATTTGCCGAACGACAGCCGGGTGCCGGGGGCGCCGCTCGCGGCCGGGATCATCTTCACCCGCTCCAGCGCCTCCGTGACCCCGCGCGGCGTCAGCGGGTGGGCATCGGCGAAGGCTTGGAGCAGCACGGTGGCGAGATCCCGGTTCACGACCGGCACGCAGTACGGCGGGCGCCGGCCGTAGGCGGCCTCGTAGCGGTCGAGCAACTCCTGGCCCACCGGATTGCCCTCGTCGTACTGGTCGAGGCCGGTCCAGCCGAGGATGGCCTGCCACATGATGGGGTTGATCCAGGCGTTCTGGAACGCGGTGCCCATATAGCGGGGCGGGTCCCAGCCCAGCTGCTCCAGCCCCGGGTTCACGAACACGATGCCGAACCCGAAGCCGCAGTGGACCAGAGCGTCGGGTTTGGCCTCGTGCAGCCGGCCGAGCGCCTCGCTGATGTCCTGGGCGGTCTGCGGGACCCACTCCTCGGCCACGATGCGGATGCCCTTCCGCGCGCAGGCCCGCCGGAAGTTGCGGATGTAGGACTCGCCCACGAGCGACTGCTCGGCCAGCACTGCCACCTCCCGGTGGCCGTCGGCGGCGATGAGGTCGGCCCAGAAGATGGGCTCGTCGGTCATCGACCCCATCGGCAGCGAGAACGTCCACTCGCCCAGCCAGTCGTCGGTGCCGGTCACGCTGATGGCCGGCACGTGGAACCGCTGCTCGATGGCCTCGCGGGTGGGCACGCAGTTGTCGGTGATCGCTGGCCCGAAGACGGCGAGGCAGCCCTCGTCGACCAGCTCGCCGAAGGCGTCGATCACCGCCTTGATGGTGCCCTTGGGCAGGCCCTCGACCTCGCGGAAGACGATCTCGACAGGGCGGTCGATCACGCCGTCGCGCAGCCCCTCGGCGAACACGAGCTCGAACGGTCGGACGAGGTCGTCCCGCATCTCCTGCGGGTAGCCGTCCGGGAGCTTGAAGTCGAACAGATAGCCGAGCTTGATCGGCTCGGCTGTGCTCTCGTAGGACACGTCACCCCCACTGCCTCGTCAGTAGTCCCGCCTTGAACCTGACATTTGTTCCAGCACCCTAGCAGCCCTAGCTCTCGGCGTCCCCGCCGAGGTAGGCGTCGATCATGCGGGCGAGCCCGTCGGTCACCGCGGGGTCGTCGGTCAGGGGACCGGCCACCGCGGCGCGGGCCGCGGTGCGGAGGTCGAGGCCTTCGGCGACGAGGCGTCCGGCGGCGATCAGGACGCGGGTCGACGCCACCTCGCGCAGGCCCGCGGTCTCCAGGCGCCGG
>DASRJN010000477.1:0-2326 GCA_035649455.1 Acidimicrobiales bacterium | reverse complement strand
GATGACCGGCATCAGCCCGACGTGCCGGGTGAGCGGCGCCACCCGGGCCGCCACCAGGGCCGCGTCCGGGCGGGCGGTCACCGGGTCGCGCCGCCGGGGCGGGCCGAACGTGTCCTCGATGGTCACGAGGTCGATCCCGCCCCGCTCGGCCAGGGCCGCCAGCCGGGCCCAGTACCCGGCATCGAACGGATCGGTCGCGTGTGCCGCCGGATGGTGGCCGCCGCCGTCGAGCGCGACGGCGAGCAGGAGGGGCGGCCCGGTCATGCCGAAGCGTAGGTCAGAACCAGCCCCGGCGGCTCAGGGCGCGCGGGCGGCCGTCGGGGTCGACGACCAGGCGGTACACGGCCGGTGCCCACGCCCGCGCCCAGCGGGGCAGCGGCTCGGGTACGTGCGTGCGCACCCGACCCGGCGGTCGAGGGCCCTCCCGCCCCTTCTCGTCCCAACGCTCGAGCGCCTCGGCCGTGCTGCGCCACGCCTCGAACGCACCCTCCGGATCGGCCAGGTCGGGATCGTCGGGCTGGCGCCCGAGGTGCTCGGCGGCCAGCCGCAGCCGCAGGTCACGGGCGAAGACCCGGGCGCCGTCGCCCAGGCCCGCCGGATCGCGCGGCTCCCGCTCGTCCCGGGCTCCGTCGATGACCGCGCAGGACAGCTCCGAGTCGTGGGTCCACGATCTCAGGTTGAGGTTGTCGGACCCGACCGTGGCCCACACGTCGTCGACCACGCAGGCCTTGGCGTGCACATACACGGGGCCGCCTTCGTCGTTCTCCAGGTCGTAGACACCGACGCGGTCGCCACCGGCCTCGCGCACCTGCTCGATCGCCTCCCGGTGGCCGATCAGCTCGGGCGGTTCTGACAGCATGCCGCCCTGCTCGGGGTAGCGGGGGACCAGGGCGATCAGCTGGAGGTCGGGCTGCGATCGCAACGCCTCGGCCAGAGGGCCGGCCACCGCGGCCGACCACAGGTACTGGTCCTCGATGTAGATCAACCGCCTCGCCCGGGCGAACGCCTTCATGTAGGCGCGGGCGATGCTCCGCTCGCCGTCGGGGGCGAAGGGGTAGGGCGGCCGCTTGGCCGGGTATGTCCGCAGCACCTGGACCGCACAGTCGCCGGCGCGGCCCGGCGGGTCGGGCAGCGGCGGCAGGGGCTGCGGCCGCCGGGGTTCGCGCACGAGCTTGCGCAGGCGGGCCCGCCAGGGATTGCGATGGTCGAGCGGCGTGGGGTCGTCCCAGCGCTCCCGGAACGTCGCCGCGAGCTGACCGATCGCCGGGCCCCGGATCTCCAGCTGCACGTCGTGCCATGGCGGGGTCTCGCCGTAGCGAGCGTCCAACTCAGCGGCCTGCGGATCGCCCCGGTGCCACTCGTCGTCGCGGCGGCCATGGCACAGGTCGATCCCGCCCGCGAAGGCGATGTCGTCGTCCTCGCGGCCGGGATGCCGCAGCAGCACCAGCTTCTGGTGGTGGGAGCCCGCCCGCCGCACCCGCTCGTCCAGCAGCACCTCGCCCCCGGCCGCGTTCACGGTCTCGGCCAGGGCGATGGCCTCCTGCTCGCTCAGCCGGGCCTGGTCGGGGTGCGAGCGCCACACCAGGCCGCGGACGTCGACGCCCCGCCGGGCCAGACCGGCCAGCACGCTCGCCAGCTCCGTGCCCTCGACCCCGCCCAGCCGCTCGTCGCCGTCGCCCCGCCAGTCGGTGAACAACAGCAGGTCGCCGTCGCCGAGCCGGGCGAAGACCTCCAGCAGCCGGGCGAAGTATTCGCGCCCGTGCACCAGCACCCGCACCGCGTTGCCTTCGGTCCAGGGCTCGTCGAGCTGGGTGTGGGGGTTGCCGCGCTCGCCGGCATCCAGAAACCAACTCTCAGCACCCGTCGTGTCGGCCACCCCGATTGCGTACCCGCCGGCCGGGGTATGCAGGCACGATGAGCCCGGCCCCCGAGTCCCTCCGCCGCTGGAGCCGGCGCGCCGACCTCCTGCTGTCCTGGGGGGAGATCGGTGTGTACTTCCTGGCCGCCCTCATCCTCCTGGGGGGCGGCGCGGTGCTGGCGGTCGAGGCCATCACCACGTTCGTCCGCCAGATCGGCGACGGTGAGCCGCTGCTGAGCGCGGCCACCGAGGTCCTCAGCGTCCTGCTGTTGGTGTTCGTGTTCGTCGAGCTGCTGGGGGCGGTGCGCAAGACACTGCGGGAGCGGCGGCTGCTGGCCGAGCCGTTCCTGCTGGTGGGGATCATCGCCTCCATCAAGGAGATCGTGGTGGTAGCGGGCGCCGAACGTCCCAAGGAAGAGGGCTTCGAGGCCTTCCGCAACGGCATGATCGAGATCGGGGTGCTGAGCG
>DASRJN010000476.1:0-4199 GCA_035649455.1 Acidimicrobiales bacterium | reverse complement strand
CTCCATGGGTACAACCTCTTCACCGTCGACCGCCAGCGGTGGAACCCCTGACTTCACGATCGTCCTCAGGGGCTACGAGCGCACGCAGGTCGACATGTTCATCGAGCGGCTGCACGCCCGCATCGACGAGCTGACCGACGCTGCGTCCCGGGCCAAGACCGGCACGTCCGACGCCCGCGACCGCATCGGCGAGCTGGAGCGCAAAGTCGCAGAGCAGTCCAAGCAACTGGAAGAGCGGGCGCAGCCCACGCTGTCCGGGCTGGGAAGCCGGGTCGAGCAGCTGCTGCGCCTCGCCGACGAGCAGGCGAACGAGCACCGGGGCGAGTCCAAGCGGGAGGCCGAGAAGCTGATCGCCGCCGCCCACCTCGAGTCCAAGGAGGTGGTGGAGAAGGCACGCGCGGTCGCCACCGCGGTCAAGACCGCGGCCGAGCGCGAGGCCAAGGCCACCCGTGACTCCGCCGAGCGCGAGGTCAACGAGCTGCGGGCCAACACCCGCCGCGAGGTCGAGGCCCTGCGGGGCGAGGCCGAGCGGGAGACCAGCCAGCTGCGCACCACCACCGACCACGAGGTGGCCGAGCTGCGGGCCACGGCCGAGCGCGAGATCGCCACTGTGCGGGCCACGGCCGAGCGCGAGATCATCGAGCTCCGCAACGTGGCCTCCCGGGAGGCCGAGGAGAAGCGGGCCGCCGCCTCCAAGCTGCTCACCAAGGCCAAGGAGAAGCGCGAGGCCGAGCTGCAGGCCCTGGAGCTGGAGCTGGCCGAGCGCCGCGAGAAGTCCGAGCGCGACGAGAGCGAGCGCCACGACGCCGCCATGGCCGCCACCCAGCGGCTGGTGGGCGAGGCCGAGCAGCGCGCCAAGGCCGCGGACCAGCGGGCCAAGGAGATCGACCAGGCCGCCGACCTGCGCCGCAAGGACAGCGAGGCCGAGTCGGCCGACATGCACGAGAAGGCCCGCGCCTTCGCCGAGCGCACGGTGTCCGACGCCCGCTCCGAGGCCGACCAGCTGGTGTTCGAGGCCAAGACGCACGCCGAGGTCACCAAGAAGCAGGCCGAGCGCGAGGTGGGCGAGCTCACCCGCCAGCGCAACGCGGTCACGGGCCAGCTCACCCAGCTGCGGGAGATGCTGTCCGGCCTGGCCAACCTCGGCACCCTGCCCGGCGAGGAGCAGAAGAAGGTCGAGGACGCGGCCGAGACCGCCGAGGAGGTCCAGGAGGCGGTCGAGGACGCCATCGACCAGGCGGTCGAGACCGCGGAAGCCGCGGTCGAGGCTGCCGACGCCGCGGGCGAGGCCAGCAACGGCTCATCCGGCCCCAACGTCCGGGTGCGCGGGTGAAGCTAGGGCTCATCGTCGGCTACTGGCCCTCCAGCGGGCCACCGGTCGACGCCGTGGACCAGATCAGCGCGGCCGAGAGCCTCGGGTTCGACTCCATCTGGACGTCGGAGGCCTACGGGTCCGACTGCTTCACCCCGCTCGCGTGGTGGGGCGCGGCCACCAGCAGGGTCAAGCTGGGCACGGCCATCACCCAGATCTCGGCCCGCACGCCGGCGTCCACCGCCATGACCGCCATCACGCTCGACCACCTTTCGGGCGGGCGGATGATCCTGGGGCTGGGCGTGTCCGGGCCCCAGGTGGTCGAGGGCTGGTACGGCCAGGACTACGCCAAGCCCCTGGCCCGCACCCGCGAGTACGTCGAGATCGTGCGGCGGATCATGGCCCGCGACGAGCCCGTCGAATACGTCGGCGAGCACTACGCCGTGCCCCTCCTGGGGGGCACCGGACTGGGCAAGCCGCTGAAGTCCATCGTCCGGCCGCTCCGGCCGGACATCCCCATCTACCTGGGGGCCGAGGGCCCGAAGAACGTGGCCCTGGCGGCCGAGATCGGCGACGGCTGGCTGCCGATGTTCTTCTCGCCCCGGGCCGACGACTTCTACCGCAAGGCGCTGGGCGAGGGGTTCTCCCGGCCCGGCGCCCGCCACACGATCGACGACTTCGAGGTGGCCTGCGTGGTCCCGGTGGTGCCGGGTGACGACGTCGAGGCGTGCGCCGACCTGCTACGGCCCAACCTGGCGCTGTACATCGGCGGCATGGGCGCCCGGGACCGCAACTTCCACAAGGACGTGTTCGAGCGCCTCGGCTACCCGGCCGAGTGCGAGAAGATCCAGGAGGCCTACCTCGCCGGTCGCAAGGCCGACGCGGCCGCGGCTGTGCCCACGTCGATGGTGGAGGACGTCTACCTGGTGGGGCCGCCGGCCAAGATCCGTGACGACGTGGCGCGCTGGCGCGAGACCTGCGTCACGACGCTGCTGGTCGCGGGCCCCGGCCCGCTGCTCCACCAGATCGCCGAATTGGTCAACGGCTGAGGGCGGCGCGGCCTCAGTCCTCGAACGCTTCCGGCGGCGGGCAGGCACACATCAGGTTGCGGTCGCCGTAGCCGCCGTCGATGCGGCTGACCGGCGGCCAGTACTTGGCGCGCCGCAGCGCGGGGACCGGGTAGGCGGCCTGCTCCCGGCTGTAGGGCCGGTCCCAGTCCGCCACCAGCAGGTCCTCCGCGGTGTGAGGGGCGTGGTGCAGCGGGCTCTGCTCGTGCGGCCACTCGCCCGAGGCCACCCGGTCGATCTCGCCCTTGATGGCGATCATGGCGTCGCAGAAGCGGTCGACCTCGGCCAGCGACTCCGACTCGGTCGGCTCGATCATGAGCGTGCCCGCCACCGGGAAGCTCATCGTGGGGGCGTGGAAGCCGTAGTCGACGAGGCGCTTGGCCACGTCGTCCACCGTGACTCCCGTGGCTTTGGTGACGGGGCGCAGGTCGATGATGCACTCGTGCGCCACCCGGCCGTGCTCGCCCGTGTACAGCACCGGGTAGTGGTCGCCCAGGCGGGCGGCGATGTAGTTGGCGCTGAGGATCGCCACCTCGGTGGCCCGCCGCAGCCCGTCGGGCCCCATGAGCTTGGTGTAGGCCCAGCTGATGGGCAGGATCCCGGCCGAGCCCCAGGGCGCAGCCGACACCGGCCCCGGCCCGGTCTCGGGCCCCGCCTCGGGGGTGGAGGGGTGGTTGGGGAGGAACGGCGCCAGATGCGCGCGGGCCGCCACTGGGCCCACGCCCGGCCCACCGCCGCCGTGGGGGATGCAGAAGGTCTTGTGCAGGTTCAGATGGCTCACGTCGCCCCCGAACCAGCCGGGGCGGGCCACGCCCACGAGGGCGTTGAGGTTGGCGCCGTCCACGTACACCTGGCCGCCGTGGGCGTGCACGATGTCGCAGATCTCCCCGATGCGGGACTCGAACACCCCGTGGGTCGACGGGTAGGTGACCATGAGCGCGGCCAGGCGGTCGCCGTGCTCGTCTGCCTTGGCCCGGAAGTCGTCGACGTCGACGTTGCCGCCGTCGTCGCACGCCACCACGACGACCCGCATGCCGGCCATCACCGCGGAGGCCGCGTTGGTGCCGTGGGCCGAGGCGGGGATGAGGCACACGTCGCGCTGGCGGTCACCCCGGCTGCGGTGGTAGGCCCGGATGGCCAGCAGCCCCGCCAGCTCGCCCTGCGACCCCGCGTTGGGCTGCAGCGAGACCGCGTCGTAGCCGGTGATGCGGGCCAGGCTGGTCTCGAGGTCCTCGATGAGCTCGTGGTAGCCCTCGGCCTGGTCGAGGGGGGCGAACGGGTGGATGTCGGCGAACTCCGGCCACGTCACCGGTTCCATCTCGGTGGTGGCGTTGAGCTTCATGGTGCACGACCCCAGCGGGATCATCGCCCGGTCCAGAGCCACGTCCTTGTCGGCCAGGCGCCGCAGGTAGCGGAGCATCTCGGTCTCGGAGCGGTGCTCGTGGAAGACGGGATGGGTCATGAACTCGCCGGTACGGCGCTCCGCCTCGGGGATGCCGCCGCCGCCCACCGGGTCGGCCAGGTCGACGGGGTCGGTGTCGACGCCGAAAGCGGCCAGCAGCCGGCTGAGCACCGGGGCGGTGGTCTCGTCGAACGACAGGCCCAGCCGGTCGCCGTCCAGGCGGCGCAGGTTGAGCCCGGCCTGGTGGGCCCGATCGGTGATCTCGGCCGCCTGGCCGGGGGTGTGGATGGTGAGCGTGTCGAACCAGGTGTCGTGGACCAGGTCGAAGCCCGCATCGCGGAGCAGCCGGGCCACCAGCCCGGCCTGCTCGTGCACGCCATTGGCGATGGCGGTGAGGCCCTCGGGACCGTGGTACACG
>DASRJN010000475.1:0-2149 GCA_035649455.1 Acidimicrobiales bacterium | reverse complement strand
GATGACGTTGGTGAGCATGCCGGGGAACGAGTCCTCGGAGATCTTGGGCAGCCACTCCCCCAGCTCGGCCGGCATCTCGCCCAGGTAGGCCGGGTACATGGCCCGGAAGCCGTGGGCGGTGGTCTGGTCGGTCCCGCCCTCCGCCCCGAAGATGACCGAGGTCCGCTGCCGGTCGAACGGCCGCTCGGCGTAGCCCGCGTCGGCCAGGGCGTCGGCCGCCACCTTGAGGCTGAGGAGCTGGGTCGGCTCGATGGCCGCCAGCGACGCGGGCGGGATGCCGTAGGCCAGGGCGTCGAAGGCGATGTCGGGCAGGAAGCCGCCCCAGCGTGACGCGCTGCCGCTGCGCTGGGTGGCGGTGGCGTGATCCCAGGCGGGGTCGAAGTAGCGCCCGACGTCCCAGCGGTCGGGCGGCACCTCGGTGATCGAGTTGATCCCGGCCACGATGTTCCGCCAGAACTCCTCCAGGTCGGTGGCGCCGGGCATGACGCAGGCCATGCCCACGATGGCCACGTCCGCCGGCGGGGGGACCGGCACGGCGTCCGCCGCGCCGAGGTCGGCCAGGCCGTCCGCCACCCGGGCCACGTGCGCGGTGGCGCCCTCGGTCACCGCCACGTGCAGCCCGGCGATGGTGGTCCGCTCGCGGCGCAGGGTGGCGACGTCGCCGATCATGAACATGCCCTCGGCCCGCTGCTCCGCCCGGCCCACGGACACCAGCTCCTCGCCGTCGCGGCGCAGGCCCTTGGAGGCCACCCGCAGGCGGCCGAGGTTGAGCCCTTCCAGCTCGGTCCAGCGCGCCTGCGGGTCGGCACCCTCGGCCACGAGGCGCTCCCTGGTCTGTGCGAACAGCTCGACGAACGGCGTCTCGGCGCACCGGGTCACATGGCCCGGCCCCGACTCCAGCAGCGCGGTGCGCTCGCAGGCCAGCGCCTGGGCCTGGAACTCCTCGCCGATGGCGCCCTCGGCCACGACCTCCTCGGTGAAGAGGTAGGCGGTGCCCATGAGCACCCCGATGCGGGCGCCCGAGGCCGCGAGCGGCCCGGCCAGCGCCGCCACCATGGCCGCCGAGCGCTCGTCGTGGATGCCGCCCGCGAACAGCACGTCGAGCTCCGTGGCCTCGCCCCCGGACGCGAGCCAGCGTTCGACCACCCCGAGCTGCGCCTCCCACAGGGCATAGCTCGACCGCGGCCCGGTGTGGCCGCCGCACTCGAAGCCCTCGAACACGAGGCGGCGGGCACCGTCGGCCAGGAAGCGTTCGAGCAGCCCGGGCGCCGGCACGTGCAGGAACGTGCGAATGCCGGCCTCCTCGAGCTTGGCCGCCTGGGCCGGCCGGCCCCCGGCAATCAGCGCCAGCGGCGGCCGCACGTCGCGGATCACGGCCAGCTGCTCCTCGCGCAGGTCCTTGGGGACGAAGCCGAGCACGCCCACGCCCCAGGGCCGGTCCCCGAGCCGGGTAGCGGTCTCCTCCAACAGGGGCCGGACCTCGCTCTCACCTCGCAGGAGCGCCAGCGCGAGGAACGGCAGGCCACCACCGTCGGCGACGGCCTCGGCGAACCCCGCCCGGTCGGACACGCGGGTCATCGGGCCCTGCACCACGGGATAGGCCGTGCCGGTGGTGGCCGCCACGCCCGCGCCGGGAGCCAGGGGCTCGACCCGCTGCGCCGCGGCCACGTGCTCGGCGATCTCGCGGCGCAGCCCGGTCACCAGCGCGCCGACGCTGCCGTAGCGGGCGGCGAAGTCCGCCGCCAGGGCCGCGTCCTGCCCCGCGGGTAGGGCTTGGTCCCGCATGGAGGATCCGCCCAAGCGCGACGCGATGTCGTCCGCGCTGGTGCGATCGTCGATCTCGGCGACCCAGAGATCGGGCCGGGTGTAGATGCGGTGCCCGGCGATAACGCGGGTCTCGCTGCCGTCCATGGCCGCCAGGGCCAGCCGGATCGGGCGGGAGAGCGACGACTCCCGCACCAGCGCCACCTGGGCGTCGAGCACGACGCCGGTGGCCCCACCGGTCACGGCGGCGGCCGCGGTGTGGCGGCCGATGCCGCCCTGGACCCAGAGCGGCCCGTCGCTCAGGGCCCGGACCTGCTGGGCGAGCACGAACGTACCGGTGGTGCCCACCCGCCCGCCGCTCTCCGCTCCCCGGGCCACCAGGCCG
>DASRJN010000474.1:0-5031 GCA_035649455.1 Acidimicrobiales bacterium | reverse complement strand
TCGGGCACGCCGACCACCTGCTGGACGACAGCCTGTTCATGGCCGCCCGCTGGAAGGCGTGGGGCAACGAGGTGGAGCTCGCCGTGTATCCGGACTGCATCCATGGGTTCCTGCGCTTCCCCATGGCCCTCGCCGAGCGGGCGCGCCAGCGGATCCACGGCTTCATGGACCGCTGCCTCGGACCCGCCTAGCGCACCACGACCCTCACCCGCCCGAGGTTGAAGATCCGGCAGTGCGGGGTGCCGGCGTCGACCGAGCGCTGGTTGGTCACCCGCACCGCGGGGAAGTACGTGCCCGGTGTCGTGAACGTGTGGGTCACGACCGCGGTGTAGCGGGCGAGGGCGGGATCGAGGTCGTCCTCCACCCGCGGGAACTCGCCCGTGCCCTCGAAGTCCCACTCGACGCCCACGACGCCGCCGGCGCCGACCGGCACCTCGATGTCGGCCTGGAACCGGACCGGCTCGCCCGCGGCCACCTCGCTGCGCTCGGCCCCATTGGCGGTGGCCCGGACGACCGCTTGCGGCCCCCGGCGGGCGGCGGCGTCCGCGGGCACACGGACCTGCCCGTCGACGTAACGGCACCCGGTGCTGGCCGGGGGTGCGATCCCGAGCTCGACCCAGGCCGCGACATCCCGCAGGGCCTGCTGCAGGACGCCGAGGTACGAGACGATCCGGGTCCGGCGGGCCGGGAAGACGTCCGAGGCCAGGCCGGCGACCGGCTCGGCGCCGCCCGTGTGCATGGCGTGCTCGACGAACCAGAGCCGGTACTGATCGTCCATCCGGTCGCCGAGCTGGGCCTCGACCTGCTTGCGGTACCACAGGGCCTGCCACGGGTAGGCCGCCTCGTCCATCAGGGACTGCACCACGATCATCTTCCCGGCGAAGCGGCCCGACTGACTGGCACCCGATCCCTGCCGGGCCATGATCGGGCCGATCTTGCGGGGGCGCTGCGGGTAGATCGGCGTGCCGCCTTCGGTGAACTGCTGCCAGGGCTCGAAGTCGGGATCGACCTGGTGGCGGTGCATGGTCTGGAAGGCGAGGTACACCGAGTTGTCCACCGCGACCTCGTCGCCCACCGCGATGTCGGCGAGCTCCTCGAAGTGGGCCTCGCCCATGCCGACGATGACGATGTCGTCCCGGGTCCCGGTGAGGTACATCGCGTGGCCGGTCGCCTTGCCGCTCAGCATCTCCACAGTGGCCCCGAGCGCGTTGCCGCCGACGGGCTCCCGCAGGCGGATGGCCGCCGGGAGCTCGGTGACGGTCCCCCGGGGCATGGCCATGGGGAGGGGCAGCCCCATCTCCCGGGCCTGCTCACCGAAGATGACCTCGGCCACCGTGGTCCGGTGCTGCACCCGGGCGTCGAGCAGCGACTGCGGCGCGTCGTAGCCGAGGTAGCCGGGGACGGTCCAGAAGTCCTCGAAATAGCCGGGGTCGAAGCGGAGGATGTTGTCGGCAAGCACCGCCCACACGCCGGTGTAGCCCTGGGCGAGGCGGTCGGCGTCGAACCACGCGGCGGGCGGGAACCCCAGTCGCGTGACTTCGGCGAGGACCTGGCGCTGCTCCACCGTCAAGCCGGCATAGATGTCGCCGCTGCCGCCCGGCTCGGTGGCGTCCACGATCTGCGGGAAGCGGTCCCGCAGGATGCGCAGGGCGAGCGCCTGGCTGGAGAAGGTGTTGGGCATGCTCTGCGGGATGCCCATGACGAAGGGCACCGCGCCGTCCCATACGTCGGGCGCGGCCTCGAACCCGGCGATGGTCTTCATCGACCCACCGCTGCCGCCGTAGATGTAACCGTAGGCGCGGTGGTCGCCGTACATCTCGGCGGCGAGCTGCCGGCCATAGCGGGCCACCGCGGCGCTGGCCCGGTAGCCGGCGACGGTCCAATCCTCGCCGGGGAACGGGCTGGTGCGGCCGAGGTTCGACTCGACGAGGTAGGCGCCGCTGTCGACCGCGAACTCGATCGACCCCGCGATCCCATACAGCACCCCGATCGACGCCGCGAACTCGATGCCCGACATGGGCAGCACCGGCTGGAGGAACCGTCCTTCGTACCGCTCCGGAGGCGGGAAGTAGAAGGTGAACTTGGCGTCGGTGCCCTCGAAGCCGCCATGGACGTGCCGGTGGCGCACCGGCTCGTCACGCCATTCGTCGGCGTCGATGAAGGGCGTCCCGAACTGCGGGTCCTTCGATCCGGTCGGCGCGTGACGGAACGATCCGGTCACCTGCTCCCCCTCAGGCGGGGAGCGCGACCGCGTCCACCGCTGCCCTCACCCTAGGGCAGCAGGCCTCAACCTCGGGCCGGCCGGAGCGCGGATTCCTCCAGCAGGTCGAGCTGGGTTCGCAGCATGTCGACGGTGAAGGCCAGGCACAGCACCACCAGCCGGTCCACGCCCAGCTCGGCGTACCGGCCGACTGATTCGGGCGTGACCGGGTGCATGTACGGCGACACGCTCAGCGTGATGTCGGCGCGTGTCCGGCCCTCGGCCGCCAGTGCGGCGTCGAGCCGTTCGAGCGCAGGCGGCAGGTCCTCGGGCAGTCGGCCGAACGTGAACCAGCCCTGGCCCAGCCGGGCCACGCGGCGCAGGGCGGCATCGCTCTCACCCCCGACGTGGATGGGCGGGTGCGGGAGCTGCACCGGCTTGGGGTACATCCGGCACGGTCGCAGGTCGTACAGCTCGCCGTGGAACTCGGACACCTCATCGCACCACAGGCTGCGCATGGCGGCCAGGTACTCGTCGGTGCGCCGCCCGCGGCGCTCGAAGGGCACGCCCAGGGCCTCGAACTCCTCGCGCAGCCACCCCACCCCCACGCCGAAGTCGACCCGGCCCGCGGACAGGGCGTCGACGTCGGTGACGGCCTTGGCGGTGTACACCGGGTTCCGCTGCGGCACCAGGCAGATCCCGGTGCCCAGCCGGATCCGCTCGGTCACGGCCGCCAGATAGGTCAGGGCCGTGAACGGCTCCACCATCCCGGCGTCGCCGCCGGCGGGGAACCGGCCGCTCGGGTCGTACGGGTAGGCCGAGTCGTACTCGTCGAACAGCACGACATGCTCGGCCACCCAGATCGACTCGAAGCCCCGCTCCTCCGCCTCCCGGCCGACCGCGCCCACGAGCTCGGGCGTGGCATTGGCGCTGGCGATGGGCACGAACAGTCCGACGTCCATGGGCGCAGGACCCTAGCGCCAGGCTCCGGGCTCGGCCGCGGTAAACGACCTCGCCTTCGGCCGCTCCCTTCCCGCCCGGTGCCGGCGTCAGTCGGTCGGCGGCTCTGCGCTCAGCTTCCCGAGGACGGAACGAGGGTCCTGGTCGCGGGCCAGATCGCCGAGCGAGATGATGCCGACCACATCCTGGCCGTCCACGACGGGGAGGCGGCGAACCGCGGCTTCGGCCATCTTGCGCGCCGCCTCGTCGACGGACTCGTCGGCCGGGAGCGTGATGAGGGAGCTGGTGCAGACATCACCGGCCTTGGCCTTGGTCGGGTCGTTGCCGTCGGCCACGGATCGCACCACGAGGTCGCGGTCGGTCACGATCCCGAAGACCTCGTCGTCTCGCCGCACGATCACGTCACCGATGTTCTTGTCCCGCATCAGGGTTGCGACTTCCCTGAGGGTGGCGGCCTCGTCGACGGACACCAGGTTGGTCGTCATCAGGCTTCGGATGCTGGTGGTCATGCCCGTCGTCTACCCCCGTAACCGGGCACCAAGCACATTGTGACCAGCAGGTTCAGGCCAGCCGAAGCTCCATGAAGTGGATGTACGGTTCGAGCGGCGTGCCGGCGACCTCGGAGCCGTCGAAGGGCTCGGTTTCGACGAAGCCGGTGGCGCGGTACAGCGCCCGGGCGGCAGTCATGATCCGAAGGGTCTCGAGCCTGACGGTCGCGTAGCCCTCGGCTCTGGCCTCCTGCAGGAGGCGGGCGAGGAGCGCACGACCGACGCCGAGGCACTGGGCTGCGGGACGGACGTACATCCGCTTGAGCTCGGCCGTGGTGCCGTCGATGGGCTTGAGCGAGCCCACACCGACCGGGTGGCCGCCGAGCCGGGCCACGAGCAGCCGCCCACGCGAGCCGAGCAGCCGCGACAGTTCGCTGCGGAACGCATCGTGGTGGCGGGCCTGGTCGGCCTCGGTGAAGGTGACCCCGAGGTCCTGCCCCAGGCGGTCGGCGACCCACTCGCCGTACTCCTGGAACAGCGGCTCGACGACCGCAGCCACCTCGTCCGTCCGGGCGTCGGTGACCGTGACCGATCGCTCGACCGCCTCAGCTGCGCTGTGCATCGCATGCCTCCCAATACTCCAGTCTTGTGTAACTACTAACTCAAGACTGGAGTAAATTGCAAGCCCGTGCCACCGCGCCCGACGACCAGCAGCTACGCCCTCCTAGGCCTCCTCGCCCTGCGACCTTGGAGCGCCTACGAGCTCGCCCAGCAAGCGACCCGCAGCCTCCGCTACACCCACCCGCGCACGGAGAGCCACCTCTACGAGGAGGCGAAGCGACTGCTGCGCCTGGGTTGGGCGACGACCAGCACCGAGCATCACGGGCGCCGGACCCGGACCATCTACACGATCACCGGCGACGGCCGCCTAGCGCTCCAGGACTGGTTCGCGACCCCGCCGCGCCCGCCCCAGCTCGACTTCGAGGCCCTCCTGCGCCTGCTGTTCGCCGACCAGACCGACAAGGCCACCCTCGACCGGTGCCTCGAGGAGACGGCCGCCGGCGCCCGCCACCTGTTCGACGACGCCATCGAGCGGCTCCTGCGCCCCTATGTGACCGATGACGACGCGCCGTTCCCCGAGCGCCGCCACATCGCCGCCCTCGTCGCCGCGTTCGTCGCCGACTACCTGCACCTGGTCGAACGCTGGGCCGAGTTCGCCCGCGAGGAGATCCACAGCTGGCCCCGCACCGACGGCCTCGGCATGACCGACCGCACCCGCCAGATCCTCGACGCCGTGCTCGAAGGCCGCAGCGCCCTCACGCCGGACGGCTGACGATCCGGCTAGGGACAGTTGGCGTAGGGAGGCGCACCGAACTGCAGCGA
>DASRJN010000473.1:0-14177 GCA_035649455.1 Acidimicrobiales bacterium | reverse complement strand
CGGCCGCCGGGTCCTCCACTCTGGTCACCGGGCTGGCCCTGGCCGTCATCGGCGGAGCGCTGGCCCTCCAGCTCGGCCCCCGCCGCCCCGGCGCGGCGGTGCAGGCCCGCTTCTCGTCCCTCGACCCCGCCCTGCAGGCCCTGGTGCTCGCCGGGGGCCTGACGCTGATCAGCGTCCTCGGCCCCGACGGCGTGCCCCCCTTCATCTACTTCCAGTTCTGATGAGCACCCCCACCGGCACCGGACCGCACTCCCGCACCCCGCCAGGCTGGCCGGGCGACGACCCCACCGTGCCCGACCAGCTGGGGGACCTGGGCCGGACCCGCCCCGGCCGCAGCCGGCCCGCGGGTCGCCATCCCCGGGCGCGGGAGGAGCGTCCCCAGCCGAAGCCGGTCGGCCCCGAGGCAACCCAGGAGCCGTCGCCGCGCCCGGCGCGGGCCCCGGAGCCCGACACCGCCGAGGGCACAGCGCCCGCGGGGCGGGTGCTGGTGGTGATGGTGGCCGCCCTGGTGCTGGCCATGCTGGTGAACGCCGACGCCCTGGTGGCCCGGACCGAGCGCCGCGACCCGGGCCCGGCGCGGGACCGGGAGCTGGCGGTGTGGCATCCCATCCAGGACGTGAGCCACGCGCTCCAGCTCCACCGCGTCCGCCAGTTCGCCGACTGGGTGGCGGGCAACGACGATGACGATCGGCCCCCGGTGCCCGAGCCCGCCCCCGAGACCGCCTCCCTCCCGGGGCGTCGTGAGCTGCCCCGGCCCGGCGGCGACCTGCCCGACACCCCGCCCACCACCGAGGGGCCGGCGGCGCTGCGCACTCCGACCACCGCGCGACCGCTGCGGTTGTGGGTGGGCGGCGACTCGATGTCCGAGGCCTTCGGCCGCGAGCTGGCGACCCAGGCCAAGGCCACCGGAGTGATCGACCCGACAGTCCACACCGAGATGGCCTCGGGGCTGACCCGGCCCGACTACTTCGACTGGCCCGCGGCCCTGGCCGCCGACCTGGAGTCCGCCGACCCGGAGGTCGTGGTGGCCGTGTTCGGGGTCAACGACGCCCAGGGCATCGTGCTGCCCGACGGCACGCCGGTCCCGGAGGTTTCCGACCCCCGCTGGACCGTCGAGTACCAGCGCCGGGTGGGCGCGGTCATGGACCAGCTGCGGGCCGACGATCGCCTGGTCCTGTGGGTGACCCAGCCCCCCATGCGGGACCCGGAGTTCAACGCCCGCATCGCAGTGGTCAACCAGGCCATCGCGGCCGAAGCGGCCACCCGGCCCTGGATCGTGCTGGTGGACCCGACCCCGGTGGTGGGCGCCACCACTCCGGACGTACGCCGCAGCGACGGCATCCACCTCACCGAGGACGGTGGTGCGCTGCTGGCCACCGACGTCCTCGGGCGGCTGGGCGAGCGGGTGAACCTCACGGGTGGGGCTGTGAACTAGAACGACGGGGTTCCTGTCCGGAGGTCCCCCATGGTCTCAGCCCTGTTCGATGCCGATGCCTGGCGCCCCGTCGAGGGCTTCGAGCTGACCGACATCACCTACCACCGGGCCGTCGACACCGGCGTGGTGCGGGTGGCGTTCGACCGGCCTGAAGTGCGCAACGCCTTCCGGCCCCACACGGTCGACGAGCTGTACCGGGTGCTCGACCACGCCCGCCAGAGCGCGGACGTCGGCTGTGTGCTGCTCACCGGCAACGGGCCCTCCCCCAAGGACGGCGGCTGGGCCTTCTGCTCGGGCGGAGACCAGCGCATCCGGGGCCGCGACGGCTATCGCTACGCCGAGGGCGAGACGGCCGAGACGGTCGACCCCGGGCGCACCGGCCGGCTCCACATCCTGGAGGTGCAACGCCTGATCCGCTTCATGCCGAAGGTGGTCATCTGCCTGGTGCCCGGCTGGGCGGCCGGCGGCGGCCACAGCCTGCACGTGGTGTGCGACCTCACGCTGGCCAGCCGCGAGCACGCCCGCTTCCGGCAGACCGACACCGACGTGGCGAGCTTCGACGGCGGCTTCGGCTCCGCCTACCTGGCCCGGCAGGTGGGCCAGAAGTTCGCCCGCGAGATCTTCTTCCTGGGCGACACCTACAGCGCGGAGGACGCCCACCGCATGGGGATGGTCAACGCGGTCGTGCCCCACGACGACCTGGAGCGGGTGGGCCTCGACTGGGGCCGGCGGGTCATGGGCAAGAGCCCCACGGCCCAGCGCATGGTCAAGTTCGCCCTCAACCTGATCGACGACGGGCTGGTGGGCCAGCAGGTGTTCGCGGGTGAGGCGACCCGGCTGGCCTACGCCACGCCCGAGGCCGAGGAGGGCCGCGACGCGTTCCTCGAGCGGCGCACGCCGGACTGGTCGGGCTACCCGTGGCACTACTGACCTTGCGCTCTCGTGCGCTCGGCCGTGCGGTCGGGTGCGAACTTGTCATTGACTCTGCAACTATCGGCCGTAGGATTTCGTGGTGATGGACCCGTTGAGCGACGACCGGCTGACGCTTGTCGGGCTCCTGTTCGAGTGCGCGACGGCCCTGCGCTCCCAGCTCGACCGGGAGCTGGAGCGGCAGGTCGACCTGCCGCTGCAGTCTTTCGAGCTGCTGCTGCGCCTGGCCCGGTCCCCCGGTCGCCACCTGCGCATGAGCGACCTCGCGGCCCAGACCAGCCTCACCCCCAGCGGCCTGACCCGGGCGGTCGACCGGCTGGAACGGAACGGGCTGGTCGAGCGCGCCCCGTGCGCGTCGGACCGGCGGGGCGCCTACGCCGCCCTCACGGCCCGCGGCTTCGAGCGCATCCAGGCCGCGGTCGGCCCGCACCTGGACCACGTCGAGGAGCACCTCACGGGCGCGCTCGACCCCGGGGAGCAGGCGCAGCTGGCCGCGCTGCTGCGCAAGGTGCGGGCCCACGTCAACCCGGCGGCCGTGGCCGCCATCCCCCGCGACACGGTCCGGGCCTGACACCCGGTGCTCACTGCGGCCTAGCCGGGCTCCTCGGCCGGGACGCGGCGCACCTCGACGAGCTCGAGGCCCAACGACTCGATGCGTCGCAACAGGCCGTGCAACGCCGCCTGGTCCTCGATCGGACCGCTGAGCACGGTCTCGACCGGCGCCACCCGCGCGGCCAGGGCCAGCTCCTCGAACTCGCTGGCCAGGGTCCGGCTCAAGCGGCCCCGCACCCGCACCTCGTACAGGAAGGTCATCGACAACTGCCTCGACCGGTCGGTGGACGGCAACACCGTCGCCGTCCCCGAGGGTGACGTCGTCACCCCCCGCGGGTGATGGTCACGCAGCCAGGCTGGCCAGGTCGTCCTCGTCGAGGGCGAGCGCAGCGGCGCTCACGTTCTCCTCCAGGTGCGCCACCGATGACGTGCCGGGGATGGGCAGGATCTGCGGTGACCGGGCCAGCTGCCAGGCGAGCGCCACCTGCACCGGCGACACGCCGTGGCGCTCGGCCACCTTGCCCAGCGCCCGACCCTCGCCGGGCCGGTGCCCGCCCACCGGCGCCCACGGGATGAAGGCGAAGCCGTCCTGCTCGGCCGCGGCGACCACGCGGTCCGAGGCGCGGTCGCCGGGGTTGTAGCGGTTCTGCACCGACACGATGGGCACGATCGCCTGGGCGCGGCTCAGCTGGTCGGTCGACACGTTCGACAGGCCGACGTGGCGGATCTTGCCCTCCTCGCGCAGCCGGGCCAGCTCGCCCACCGACTCCTCCAGCGGCACCGCCGGGTCGGGCCGGTGGAACTGGTACAGCGTGACCTGCTCGGTGCGCAGGCGGCGCAGGCTGCCCTCCAGGGCCTCCCGCAGGTGCTCGGGCCGGCCGTCGGGGTCCCACCGGCCGGGACCGGGACGCACCAGCCCGCCCTTGGTGGCGATGACGAGGCCGTCGGGGTAGGGCGCCAGGGCCTCGGCGATGAGCTCCTCGCTCACCTCGGGCCCGTAGGAGTCGGCGGTGTCGATGAAGTCGACGCCCAGCTCGACGGCCCGGCGCAGTACTCGGACCGACTCGTCGTGGTCGGCCGGGGGGCCCCAGATCCCCGGGCCGGTGATGCGCATGGCGCCGAAGCCCATGCGGCTCACTTCGTGTTCGCCCCCGATCGTGATGGTGCCGGCGGCGGCCGCGGGGGACGGTGACGATGCCATGGCTTGCTCCCTACCTTCGGGGGACGGGCGGTCAGCACCGCTCTCGGTGCTGCGGCGATCAGGACCGTAGCGGCGACGGCCCGCGGTCCCAACGGCGCGAGACTGCGGGCCGTATGGAGCTGACCATCGTCGACCATCCCCTCGCCGCCCGGCTGCTGACCCGGCTGCGGGACGAGACCACCGACCGGGCCGACTTCCGGCTGGCCATGGACGAGCTGGCGGGCATGCTCGTCTACGAGGCCTGCCGCACGCTGCCCACCGAGACCGTGGCCGTCACCACGCCGATGGGACTCGGCGAGGGCGTGGTCATCCCCCGGCCCCCGCTGGTGGTGCCGGTGCTGCGGGCCGGCCTGGGCCTCCACGGCGCCGTGCTGCGGCTGCTGCCGGAGACGGACACCGCGTTCGTCGGTGTGTCCCGCAACGAGGAGACACTGCAGCCCGAGCCCTACATGAACTCCGTACCGGCCGACCTCGCGGGCCGTTCGGTCCTGGTGCTCGACCCCATGCTCGCCACTGGCGGCTCGCTGGCGCACGCCTGCAAGCTGCTGGCCGACCGGGGTGCCGGGGAGCTGACCGGCGTCTGCGTGCTGGCCGCCCCCGAGGGCATCGCCTTCATCGAGGAGTCGGGCCTCGTGGCCCGGGTGGTCACCGCAGCCGTGGACGACCACCTGGACCCGCGCGCCTTCATCGTGCCCGGCCTGGGCGACGCGGGCGATCGGCTGTTCGGGACCGCCTAGGAAGGCCCTAGATTCGGCCGTGGGCCCGCAGGACGGCCAGGGCCCGGACGGTGGCGTAGCCGCGCCACTCCAGCGCGGCCGCCGGGGAGTAGGGCCGGAAGTCGACGTCCCAGCCGCCGTCCGGAAGCTGGTCCCCGGCCAGGCGGTCGAGGTCGGCCTCGATCACCGACGGGTCGAGCCGGCGGCGCAGCGGCCGGTCGGGCCACGGCGACAGGTCGAGGGGTCGTAGCTTCTCGTCCTCCGCCCCGCCGGCCACGCGCAGCTCGGCCGAGGCCGGGAGGGTGGCGGTGCAGCGAGCCAGCAGGGCCTCCGCCTCGGGCGCGGTCCCGTCGGTGACCACCGTGTCGAGGAAGTCCAGGACGAACAGCAGCTCGATGGCGAACTCGGGCACGGGGCCGGCCGCGAGCGTGTCCAGGCAGTAGCGGGTGGCCCGGTCCAGCCACTCGTGCGCCGCGACCGCCGGGTCGTGCCGGGCCACCCGCCAGGCCGCGGCGGTGACGGCGCTGGTGATGTGCAGGGACGACGACTGGTGGTCGGCTTCGGCCCAGAACGGGGCGGTGGCGGTGGCATCGGCCACCGGGAGCGCGAAGGGCATGCCGCCGTCGGGCCGCGTGACCGACGCGAGCCAGTCGCACAGCGCGGCGGCCCGCGGGTCGGCCGGCGGGCCCACCTCCCCGAAGACCTCGAAGGCGTGGAGCGCGCCGCCCGGCTGGCTCTCGGGGGCCCGCAGGTCGGGCTCCAGGCCCCACCCGTAGCCGCCGTCGGCGTTGCGGTAGGCCTCGAGCGCGCCGAGGGCGCTCGCCCCGGGCACGCCGTCCAGCAGGACCTCGGCGCGGCGTCGGTCGAGCATGCGGGCGTGGCCGATGAGGAAGCTCTTCGCCGCGGCCACGTCGACATCGGGAGCGGTGATGGTCATGCCCCCATGGTGAGCCGCCGGATGGCGGCGGTCTTGAACGTTCCGGCCATCGCTCAGGAGACCAGTCGGACGGCCTCGTCCAGCAGGGCCTCGACCGTCGTCGCCCCCCGGGCGCGGGCCGCAACGAGATCCGCGCCGGTCACCGGGACGACGGCCTCGGCGTAGCACTTGAGCTTGGGCTCGGTGCCCGACGGCCGGACCACCAGGCGCACGCCATCGCCCCGCAGCACGATGCCGTCCGTGGGGGGCAACCGCTTCCCGCGGCGCAGGTCCTCGACCTCGGTGACGGCCGAGCCGGCCAGGGTCGCGGGCGGCGACTCGACGAGCGCGTCCACGGCCGCCTGCATCCGGGCGAGGCCGTCGACCCCTTCCACCCGCAGCGAGCGCTGGCGGGTGGTGTGGACTCCCAGTTCGCGGGCCAGGTCGTCGAGCCGGTCGAGCACCGTGCGCCCCGCCGCCTTCTCGGCCGCCGCCAGCGAGGCGAACGCGAGGGCGGCGGTGATGCCGTCCTTGTCCCGTACGAGGGTGCCCACGCAGGACCCCAGCGCCTCCTCGTAGCCGTAGACGAAGCGCAGCCCGGGCCGGTCGGTGGCTGCCCGGGCGATCCACTTGAACCCGGTGAGCGTCTCGGCGTAGTGGACGCCCCGGGCCTCGGCCAGGCGAGCCAGCATGGAGGACGACACCACGGTGGTCGCCACGAGCCGGTCGTCGCCCGACCCCGCGGCGAGCAGCCAGTCGGCCAGGACGATGCCGATCTCGTCCCCGCTCAGCGGCCGCCAGCCGCCGGGGGCCTCGGGGTCCGGCAGCGCTACCGCCAGCCGGTCGGCGTCGGGATCGTTGGCCACGACCAGGTCGGCCCCCTCAGCGGCCGCCAGGTCCAGAGCCAGGTCGAGGGCGCCGGGCTCCTCGGGGTTGGGGAACGCCACCGTCGGGAAGTCCGGGTCGGGCGCCCCCTGGAGGGGGACGACCTGGCAGGGCGGGAACCCGGCCCGTGTCAGCACCTCGACCACCAGATCGCGGCCCACGCCGTGAAGCGGCGTGTAGACGATCTTCAGCTCCCGCGGCCCCTCGCCCGCCTGGGCCAGCGCGCCGGCCACGTAGGCTTCGACCAGGTCGTCGCCCACCCGAGCGATGCCGTCGCCGGCTCGCGGCACCGAACCCAGCGGGCCCACCGCGTCGATCCGGGCCGAGATCTCGCCGTCGGCGGGGGGCACGATCTGGGCGCCGTCGCCCAGATAGACCTTGTAGCCGTTGTCGCGGGGCGGGTTGTGGCTGGCGGTGACGACGATCCCGGCACACGCGCCCAGGTGCCGCACGCCGAAGGCCAGCACGGGCGTCGGCAGCGGCCGGTCGGCCAGCCGCACCGGGAACCCCGCGCCCGCCAGCACCTCGGCCGCGTCGCGGGCGAAGCGGTCGGAGCGGTGGCGGGCATCGAAGCCCACCACCACCGGCTCGCCGGCGTGGCCGGTGTCGCGCAGGTAGGCAGCCAGCCCCGCGGTGGCGCGGATCACCACCGCCCGGTTCATGCGGTTGGGCCCGGCTCCCATCTCACCCCGGAGGCCCGCGGTGCCGAACTGCAGCCGCGCGCCGAAGCGGTCCGCCAACGCACCCACGTCCGGCCCCTCCGGGCCGTCCAGCAGCCCGTCCAGCTCGGCGCGGGTCTCGGGGTCGGGGTCCTCGTCCCGCCAGCGCCGGGCGGCCGCGACCAGCGCTGTCGGGTCGCTCATAACCGATCGACCACCGCGGCCAGCAGGTCGCCCATGCGCTCGGTCGCCTGCCGCCCGGCCTCCAGCACCTCGGCATGGTCGAGGGTGGTGGCGCCCAGGCCGGCGGCCTGGTTGGTCACGAGCGACAGGCCGAGCACCTCCAGGCCGAGGTGGCGGGCGGCGATCGCCTCCCACACCGTCGACATGCCCACCAGGTCCGCGCCCAACGTGTGCAGCATGCGGATCTCGGCCGGTGTCTCGTAGTGCGGGCCGGGCAGCCCGGCGTACACCCCCTCGGGCAGGCTCGGGTCCACCTCCCGGGCCAGGGCGCGCAGGCGGGCCGAGTACGCCTCGGTCAGGTCGACGAAGCGGGCCGGCACCCCGCCGGCCAGCGGGCCCGCCACCGGCGAGCCCCCGGTGAGGTTCAGGTGGTCGGCCATCAGCACCGGCTGGCCCACACCCAGGTCCTCGCGGATGCCGCCCGCAGCATTGGTCAGCACGATCGTGTGGCAGCCGGCCGCGTGCGCGGTGCGCACACCGTGCACGACGGCGGCCGGGTCGTGGCCCTCGTAGGCGTGGACCCGCCCGAGGAAGACCAGCACGGCGCGCCCGCCCGGCGTGCGCACGGAGCGGACGGCGCCGCTGTGGCCGGACACGGTGGCGGCCGGGAACCCGCCGAGCTCGGAGGTGGCCACCTCGGCCACCGTCTCGCCCAGCCGGTCGGCCGCGGGACGCCAACCCGAGCCCAGCACCACGGCCGCCTCGTGGCGCTCGACGCCGGTGGCCTTGGCCACGGCGCGTGCGGCTCCGGCGGCGCGGTCGAACGGGTCGGCGGGCTCGACGATCACGGGGGCCGACGGTAGTGCCCCTCACACGAGGGGTGAGCCATCTGCTCGATGACAGGGCCCATGACCCGGCAGGCAGCGCGTCGTCCCCCGTTCGCAGGGGGAAATGTGACTACTGTGCGGGCCGTGGCCTGCGGGTCACTCGTTCCACGACAGGGAGATACGAACGAGATGCGGCAAAGACGGTGGGTGAAAGTTATAGGTGTTCTGCTCGGATTGGCGCTCGTCGCCGCCGCGTGCGGCGAGGACGACCCGGACGAGTCGAGCGACACCACCGAGGAAGGTGGTGGCAGTGGCGGCGGTGGCTTCACCGCCTGCCAGGTGACCGATACCGGCGGGGTGGACGACCGCTCGTTCAACCAGACCGCTTTCAAGGGCCTGGAGGACGCGGCGGCCGAGCTGGACTTCGAGCCGAACTACCTCGAGTCCTCGAGCGAAGCCGACTTCGCCCCCAACATCGAGGAGCTGATGTCGCAGGACTGCGACATGATCGTCACGGTCGGGTTCCTGCTCGCCGACGCCACGGCCGAGGCGGCCGAGTCCGACCCCGACCAGCTGTTCGCCATCGTCGACAGCGACCTGTTCGACGTGGCCAACGAGGAGGACCGCAACTTCGACAACGTGGCCGAGCTGGTGTTCTCCACCGACCAGGCCGCGTTCCTCGCCGGCTACCTGGCCGCGGGCACGACCGAGACGGGCACAGTGGGCACCTACGGCGGCATCAACCTGCCGACGGTGAACATCTTCATGAAGGGCTTCCAGCTCGGCATCGAGCAGTACAACGAGGACAACGGCACCGACGTCAAGCTGATCGGCTGGGACAACGCCGCCAACGACGGCCTGTTCACCGGTGACTTCAACGACCAGGCCAAGGGCCGGGCCACCACCCAGAGCCTGCTCGACCAGGGCGCCGACATCATCATGCCGGTGGCCGGGCCGGTCGGCCTCGGCACCATCGAGGCCATCGAGGCCTCCGGGAGCAACGCCAAGGTCATCTGGGTCGACACCGACGGCTGTGTGTCGGTCGAGGAGAGCTGCGACCTGTTCCTGACCTCGGTCATGAAGAACATGGACGTGGCGGTGCGCGACGTCATCCTGGCGGGCGCCAACGACGAGTTCGAGGGCGGCACCAACCAGGGCACGCTGGAGAACGACGGCGTGGGCATCGCGCCCTTCCACGAGTTCGACAGCCAGGTCCCCCAGGAGTTGAAGGACCGCCTCGACGAGCTGAAGCAACAGATCATCGACGGGGACATCGAGACGTCGCCGCCGTCGTCGTCCTGAGCTACACCTGAGCGCATGAAGGTCGAGCTCCGGGGCATAACCAAGCGGTTCCCCGGCGTCGTGGCCTGCGATGGCGTGGACCTCTCCGTGGATGCGGGAGAGGTCCACGCCCTGCTCGGCGAGAACGGCGCAGGCAAGTCCACGCTCATGAACATCCTCTTCGGGCTGTACCGGCCCGACGAGGGCGAGATCCTCCTCGACGGCGAGCCGCTCGCCGCCCATTCGCCGGCCGATGCCATCGCCGCCGGGGTGGGCATGGTGCACCAGCACTTCATGCTCGTCCCGGTGTTCACGGTGGCCGAGAACGTCATGCTCGGCGTCGAGCCCACGGGGCCGCTGGGCCAACTCGACCGGGCCGAGGCCCGCCGGCGGGTGGTCGAGCTGTCCCGCAGCTACGGGCTGGCCGTCGATCCCGACGCCACCGTCGAGGACCTGCCGGTGGGCGTGCAGCAGCGCGTCGAGATCCTCAAGGCCCTCTACCGCGACGCCCGCTGCCTGATCCTCGACGAGCCCACCGCCGTGCTCACGCCGACCGAGATCGACGAGCTCATGGGGATCATCCGCCAGCTGGCGGAAGGGGGCCGGTCGATCATCTTCATCAGCCACAAGCTGCGCGAGGTCACGGCGGTGGCCAACCAGATCACCGTGCTCCGGGGGGGTCGGGTGGTGGGGAGCACCACCCCGGCTGACGCCGATGAGCAGGCCCTCGCGTCGATGATGGTTGGCCGCGAGGTCCAGCTGGTGGTGGACAAGGCCCCGGCCGAGCCCGGGGACCCGGTGCTCGAGGTCGAGGACCTGGTGGTGGCGGACGACCGCGGCCACCGGGTGGTCGACGGCGTCTCGTTCGACGTCCGAGCGGGCGAGATCCTGGCCGTGGCCGGCGTGCAGGGCAACGGCCAAACCGAGCTGGTCGAGGCCATCTGTGGGATGAGGGTCGCCGAGTCGGGCACGGTGCGCCTGGCCGGCGACGACGTGACCGGTGCCGGGCCCGACGACCTGTTCGCGGCCGGGCTGGCACACGTCCCCGAGGACCGCCAGCGCGACGGTCTCATCGGCACGTTCGCGGTGTCGGCCAACATGGTCCTCAACCAGGTCCGGAACGCGCCGTTCGCCCGCGGCCTGCGGCTCAACCGCAAGGCGGTTCGCCAGCACGCGGCGCGCCTGGTGCAGGAGTTCGACGTGCGCACACCCTCGGTCGACACCGCCGCCTCGACGCTGTCGGGCGGCAACCAGCAGAAGGTCATCGTCGCCCGCGAGTTCTTCCATGCGAACAAGCTGCTGGTGCTGTCCCAGCCGACCCGGGGCCTCGACGTCGGCTCGATCCAGTACATCCACCGCCAGGTCGTGGCCAAGCGCGACGAGGGCATCGCGGTGCTGCTCAACTCGTCGGAGCTGGACGAGGTGCTGGCGCTGGCCGACCGCATCGCCGTGATCTATCGGGGCCGCCTGGTGGGCGTGGTCGACCGCGGCGACGCCAACCGCGAGCTGATCGGCCTGCTCATGGCGGGCGCCGTGGCCGAAGCGGCCGAGGTCGAGCCCGTCGAGGAGGAAGAGGTGACGGTGACGTGACCACGGCGACCGATGCGCCCACCGAGCCGCCGGCCGAACCGGTCGCCGACCTGGGGCCCTCGGCCGAGGGACCGGGCGCCCGGGTGCTCGCCTGGCTGCGGGCCGCGGGCAACGCCCTGCTCATCCCCGCGCTGGCGCTGATCACCGCCCTGGCCATCGGTGGCCTGGTCATCATCTTCACCACGCCGGACACGCTGAACGAGTGGAGCTCCTTCTTCGCCGACCCGGGCGGCGCGCTCCGGGCGTCCTGGGACGTGGTCTACCAGGCCTACCACGCGCTGTGGGAGTCGTCACTGGGCTCGCCCCGCGCCCTCGGCCGCACGCTGGTGGAGGCCACCCCGCTGGCGCTCACGGGTCTGTCGGTCGCGCTGGCCTTCCGGGCCGGTCTCTTCAACATCGGCGCCGCCGGCCAGCTGGTGATCGGGGCCACGTGCGCCGGCTGGGTGGGCTTCACCTGGGACCTCCCGGCCCCCATCCACGTGCCGCTCGCCGTCGCGGCCGGGTTCGCGGGCGGGGCGGCGTGGGGCTCGATCGCGGGGGTCCTCAAGGCGCGCACCGGAGCGCACGAGGTGATCACCACGATCATGCTCAACTACATCGCCTACTACCTGCTCAACTACGCGCTGCGTTCCGACGCGTTCCAGCCCGCCGGCCGCGACGACCTCATCTCCAAGGCCGTCCGCGACAGCGCGAGGCTGCCGGAGTACTCGCTCGGCGAGCTGACCGTGCACGCGGGCATGTTCCTGGCCATCGCCGCGGCGGTGATCGTGTGGTGGCTGCTGGAGCGTTCGACTGTCGGCTTCCGGCTCAAGGCCGTGGGCGCCAACCCCTTCGCCTCCCGCTACGCGGGCATGAGCGTCGGCGCCATGTACGTGCTGGCCATGTTGCTGGCCGGTGGCCTGGCCGGGCTGGGCGGAACCGTGAACATCCTGGGCCGCCCGAGCTTCAGCCTGACCAGCCAGTACTACAACTTCCTGGGCTTCGACGGCATCGCCGTAGCCCTGCTGGCCCGGGCCAACCCCATCGGCGTGCTCGGCGCGGCATTCCTGTTCGGCGTGCTGCGCTCCGGCTCTACCGGCATGCAGGCCGCCACCTCCACGCCGGTCGACATCATCATCGTGATCCAGGCGCTGATCATCCTGTTCGTGGCCGCCCCCGCCCTGGTCCGGGCGATCTACCGGATCAAGGCCGGGCGGGGCACCGGCGCCACCTTCACCACGAGCTGGGGGACCTAGATGACGGCGACCGTCACCGACGAGCTCCCCCCGGCCGGCGAAGCGCCCGAGCCGGAAGCCCCCAGCGAAGCGACGCACGACCGGCGCCGAACCGGCTTCGGCGTGGCCACCATCCTGCTGGGCTTGGTCATGTTGGTGAGCTTCGGCTTCGGCAGCCAGTCCGGCCTGGACTCGACGTTCGCCTTCAGCCGCGAGGGCGTGCTCACCCAGGTCCCGGACCTCACCATGCCCGCCCGCACCACGGTGATGGCGCTGGCCGTGCTGGTCATCCTGGCCGGCATCGCAGTGGTGAGCGGCTGGGCCCGCCGCTACGCCTACGTGGTGTTCGGGGTGTCGGCCGCCCTGTTCACCATCGCCCTGTTGATCTGGGCGGGACGCGGCGGCTCGGTCAGCATCATCGGGCTCATCGACGGCACGGTGTTCCGCAGCACGCCCCTCGCGTTCGGCGCCCTCGCAGGCCTGCTGTGCGAGCGCTCGGGCGTGGTCAACATCGCGATCGAGGGCATGCTGCTCACCGCCGCGTTCACCGCCGCCATCACCTCCGCCGCCTCCGACAGCGCGTGGGTGGGGCTGGCCGCCGGCATGGCCGCCGGGCTGGTGCTGGGCGCCTTCCTCGGCGTGCTGTCGATCAAGTACCAGGTGGACCAGATCATCGGCGGCACGGTCATCAACCTGCTGGCCACGGGCCTGACCGCCTACCTGGCGGCGCAGATCCTGGCGGACTACCCGCACCTGAACCAGCCGGCCTCGTTCCGCCCGTTCGGCATCCCGCTGCTCGACCGGCTGCCACTGCTGGGACCGGTGCTGTTCCACAACACCATCTACGCCTACCTGATGTTCCTGCTGGTGATCGGCCTGTGGTGGGCGTTCTACCGCACCCGCTGGGGCCTGCGCGTGCGGTCGGTGGGCGAGCATCCCCGGGCGGCCGACACCGTGGGCATCAACGTGCTGCGCACCCGCTACCGCGCGGTGATGCTGGGCGGGGTGGTGGCCGGCATCGGCGGCACCTGGTTCACCCTCGATGCCACCGGCAGCTTCAACGAGAACATGACCGCAGGGAAGGGCTACATCGCGCTGGCCGCGCTCATCTTCGGCCGCTGGCACCCGGTCGGCGCCTTCATGGCCGCGTTGCTGTTCGGCTTCACCGAGGAGCTGCAGACCCGGCTGGCCCTGCTGGACACGCCCATCCCGTCCGACTTCCTGCTGATGCTGCCCTACATCGTCACCATCGTGGTCGTGGCCGGGCTCGTCGGGCGCTCCCGCCCGCCCGCCGCCGACGGCCAGCCGTACGTGGCGGGCTAGGCGCGTCGGTGGCCGGCACCCTGATCGACTGGGAGGCGCTGCGGGCGGCGGCCGCCGAAGCCGCCCACCGGGCCTATGCCCCCTACTCGGAGTTCCCCGTCGGGGCCGCGGGCCTGGTCGACGACGGCCGCGTGGTCGTGGGCTGCAACGTGGAGAACGCCTCCTACGGGCTGACGCTGTGCGCCGAGTGCGGCCTGGTCTCCGCCCTCCACGCCGAGGGTGGCGGCCGGCTGGTGGCCGTGGCCGTGACGGACCCGCACGGCCACGACCTGGCCTGCTGCGGCCGCTGCCGCCAGTTGCTGTTCGAGGCCGGTGGTCCGGACCTGCTGGTCAACGAGCGGCCCATGTCCGAGTGGCTCCCGGGCGCCTTCGGGCCGGACGAGCTCCGCTGATGGCGACCGACGTCCTCGACGTCATCCGCACCAAGCGCGACGGCGGCGAGCTGTCGGACGAGCAGGTGCGCTT
>DASRJN010000472.1:0-3847 GCA_035649455.1 Acidimicrobiales bacterium | reverse complement strand
CCCGGTGGAACGGCAGGCACGGGTCCTCCATGGCCACGACTCGCCAGCCGGTCGCGACGAGGGCGGCGACGACGACCCCGAGCAGGTGATCGAACCCGGCGCCCACCACCACCTGGTCCGCCCGGGCGACCACGCCGCGGGCCCGGCGCAGGTAGGCGGCGACCTGGTCCTGGAGCTCGGGCCGGCCCCGGGGCACCACGTAGTCGAGAGCGTCGGCGGGACCGTCCCGAAGCACGGCCCGGACGGCACGCGCCCACGCCCCGGCCGGGAAGGCGGACAGGTCCGGGGCACCGGCCCGCAGGTCGACCGCGAACGCGGCACGACGCGTGGCAGCAGCGGGAGCGGGAGGGACCACTGGCCGCGTCGCGACCACGGTGCGCCCGCCGGGCCGGGCCGCCAGATAGCCCTCCACCGCCAGCTGGTCGTAGGCGTCGACCACCGTGCCCCGAGCCACGCCCAGGTCGGCGGCCAGCGCCCGGCTGGACGGCAGCGCCGAGCCGGGGGCCAGCCGGCCGTCCCGGATGGCCGTCCGGACCGCCTGCTCGATGCCCTGGCGGCGGCCGGAGGACAGGTCGACGTCGAGGAACAGGTCCACCACTGGTCCAGTCAATCCGGGCCAAGCTGGACCAGGCAACTGGTCCAGCGGGGCCATAGCTTCGGGGCCATGACGGCAACCGACAGCGCCACCGAGACCCGTCCCCGAGCCCGGGCCCGTGCCCGCGTCGACCTGGTCAGGCCCTGGCCCCAGGGCATGGAGGCCATGCGGGCCTTCAGCGGCGCGGTCCGGGAAGCCAGCCTCGACCCGATCCTGGCCAACCTGATGAAGCAGCGGGCGTCCCAGCTCAACGGCTGCGCCTACTGCCTCGACATGCACGCCAAGGAGTCCCGCGCCGTGGGCGAGGACCAGCAGCGCCTCGACGTCCTCGCGGCGTGGCGCGAGGTCGACCTGTTCACCGACCGCGAGCGCGCCGCCCTCGCGCTCACGGAAGCCATCACCCTCGTGGCGGACGGCCACGTGCCGGACGAGGTCATCGATGCCGCCCGCGAGCACTTCGACGACCGCGAGCTGGCCGAGCTCGTGTTCGCCGTGGTGGTCATCAACGCCTGGAACCGGATCGCCATCACCGCCCGCATGCCGCTGCCTCCCGCCTAGGGCCTGTCCTGCAAGTCATGGCGCACGCCTCTCCGGCCAGATGACGCCGCTCGCCGCACCGGGCCGACATTGAAACCGCTGGTGGGTTCCTGCGTCGGCCCGGCACGCCGAGCGACGCCCCTGGCTCGGAGATCCCTACACCGGACTTACAGGACAGGCCCTAGGGTCGGGGCCCGACAGGGCCCGACTGACCAAGGGGGACACGATGGCGCACGAGGTACGGGGGGTGATCGCCCGGGGCAAGGGCGAGCCGGTGGAGATCGAGACGGTCGTCGTGCCCGACCCCGGCCCCGGCGAGGCGCTGGTCACGGTGCAGGCGTGCGGCGTCTGCCACACCGACCTCCACTACCGCGAGGGCGGCATCAACGACGACTTCCCCTTCCTGCTCGGCCACGAGGCCGCGGGCCTGGTCGAGGCGGTGGGCGATGGCGTGACCGACGTGGCCCCGGGCGACTTCGTGGTCCTCAACTGGCGGGCCGTGTGCGGCCAGTGCCGGGCCTGCCGCCGGGGCCGGCCGCACCTGTGCTTCGCCACCCACAACGCCACCCAGAAGATGACGCTGACCGACGGCACCACCCTGTCGCCCGCCCTCGGGATCGGCGCCTTCGCCGAGAAGACCCTGGTGGCCGCGGGCCAGTGCACCAAGGTCGACGCGACGGCCAAGCCCGAGGTGGCCGGGCTGCTGGGCTGCGGCGTCATGGCGGGCATCGGCGCCGCCCTCCACACCGGCGGCGTGGGGCCGGGCGACAGCGTCGCCGTGTTCGGCTGCGGCGGCGTGGGCGACGCCGCCATCGCCGCCTCCCGGCTGGCCGGGGCCACGACGATCATCGCTGTCGACCTCGACGACCGGAAGCTGGAGTGGGCCAAGGGCTTCGGCGCCACCCACACGATCAACGCCCGGCGCGCCGATCCGATCGAGGCCGTCCGCGACGCCACCGGCGGCTTCGGCGCCGACGTGTGCATCGAGGCGGTCGGCCACCCCGGTGTGCTGGAGCAGGCGTTCTTCGCCCGCGACCTGGCGGGCACGGTGGTGCAGGTGGGCGTGCCCACGCCCGACATGCGCTTCCCCGACATCCCCATGATCGAGTTCTTCGGCCGGGGCGGGGCGCTCAAGCCGTCCTGGTACGGCGACTGCCTCCCCTCCCGTGACTTCCCCGCGCTGATCGACCTCCACCTGCAGGGCCGGCTGCCGCTCGACGCCTTCGTGTCCGAGACCATCGGCCTCGACGGCGTGGAGGCGGCCTTCGCCAAGATGGCGCGGGGCGAGGTGCTGCGGAGCGTGGTGGTGCTGTGATGGACACCCGGCTCGACGGCTGGTCGGCGCTCGTCACCGGAGGCGGCAGCGGGATCGGCCTCGGCTGTGCCATCCGCCTGGCGGTGGATGGCGCGGCGGTGACGCTCGCCGGGCGCTCGGAGGACCGGCTCGCCGCGGGTGTGGCCGCGGTGGAGGCCGCAGTCCCGGGCGCCATCGTGCGCAGCATCCCGACCGACGTGACCGACGAGGCCGCGGTCCAGGCCGCGGTGGAGGCGGCCACCGCGGTGACGGGGCGGCTCGACGGGCTGGTGCTGAGCGCCGGCGGGTCGGAGACCATCGGCCCGGTCACCCAGATCGACACGGAAGGCTGGCGGCGCACGCTCGACCTCAACCTCACCGGCACCATGCTCGGGATCAAGCACGGCGCGCGGGTCATGGCCCGCCAGGGCGCGGGCTCGATCGTGGCCATCTCCTCGATCGCGGGCGCGGTGACCCACCGCTGGTTCAGCGCCTACGGGCCGGCCAAGGCCGGGCTCGACATGCTGGTCCGGGTGGCGGCCGACGAGCTGGGGGCGAGCGGCGTGCGGGTGAACTCGGTGCGCCCGGGCCTGACCCGCACCGACCTGACCACGTTCATGACCGGCCCCGGGCCGGTGCTGGACGACTACCTGTCGTGCATGCCGCTGGGCCGCATCGGCGAGCCGGAGGACGTCGCCGGGCTGGTCCGCTTCCTGCTGGGCCCCGAGGCGTCGTGGATCACCGGCGAGAACATCAGCGTGGACGGTGGCCACACCGTGCGCCGCGGGCCGGACCTGTCCGGAGTGCTGGAGGGACTGTTCGGGGCGGACGGGCTGCGGGGCCTCATTCCCAGTCCGACGCCAGATCCCGCTTGAGCGACTCGGCGAACCCGGTCAGGGCGCCGAGCAGCTCCTCCGACGACAGGGGCTCTCCCGCGTTCCGCACACCCCACACCACGTCGCCGTCGCTGTCGCGCGACTTCACCAGCATCCAGATCGACAGGGGCTCGTCGCCCTCCATGAGCGGCTCGTCGGACATGGCCGCCACGTGGTCGGCGAGATCGGCGGGTCCCGGAACGGACTGGTCGGTCGGTGTCATGGAGGGGAATTAGAGCACGATGCCGCGCAGCACCACGTCAACCGCCTCCCGCGCCTGGTCCGTGAGGCTGACATCGCCGCCGGGGAAGCGCTCGGCCAGAGCCGGCAGGCTGACGATCCCGCCGGCGCCGTGGCCCACCAGGAAGTGCAGCACCGCCGGCGAGACGGCCCGAGCCCGGCCCGCCGCCGCCAAGTCACGGAGCACCATGTCGGCGATCTGGTGGGCCGGGCGGATGTAGCGGTCGTACACGTGGTCGAGCCGGCCGCCAGGCCGGGCCGCCTCGTGGTTGATGATGCGGATCATGGCCGGGCGCTGAGCCGTCA
>DASRJN010000471.1:0-9580 GCA_035649455.1 Acidimicrobiales bacterium | reverse complement strand
CCGCGCCGCCACCACCGTGGCCGCCGACCTGATCGACGTGGACGACCGGGGCCGGCTCGAGGCCGGGCTGCTGGCCGACGTGATCGGCGTCCCCGGCGACGTCACCGCCGACATCACGCTCACCGAGCAGGTGCGCTTCGTGATGAAGGGCGGAGAGGTGTTCCGCCGGGACGTCCCCTAGGGGTTCGGCGCCACCACGACATCGATGGAGGACGCGCCGCTGTCGGGCACCCGCGGCTGGCGCCAGACCTCGACGGGGAACGACACGGTCACCAGCGAGGCGAACAGCCACAGCAGGTTGCGGTCTTCCTCGGAGATGCCGTCGAGCGCGACGGACTTCAGGTAGTCCTCGCTCTCCTGGAGGCGGGGGAACGCGGCGTCGTAGAACGCCTGCAGCTCGGGCATCGTGGAGGAGATGCGCTTGGCGAAGCGGTCCTTCTCGCTGGGCAGGCACCAGGCGGTGAACGGCTCCAGGTCGGCGAAGTCGGCGGGAAGCAGGGCCATCTCGGTCTCCCTCTACGACGCGGCCGTGATGCGGACGGGGGTGGCGGGACCAGCCTGGTGCTCGGCCACGTAGCGGCGGCACGTGGTGTGGAGGTGCCGCAGCATGACCTCCTGGTCGCACAGCGGGAACTCGGTCACGGCGCGGGACTCGATCATCGTCTGGGTGGCTTCCAGCGTGTTGCCGTCCTGGAGGCCGTACTCCTTGAACGTCACGACCGCCAGCTCCTCCTGCAGGCGCTCGAAGGCGTTGGTGGGCGGCGCGAAGCACAGCGACGTCTCGAAGATGTGCGTGTTGTAGGACGTCGGCCAGTAGTGGTACGTGAGGTACCAGTTCGGCTTCCAGACCAGCACCATGAAGTTGGGGAAGAACAGGAACGAGTCCGTGCCCCACGAGGGGCTGCGGGCGGGGTTGACGCCCGAGGGCAGCTCACCGATGTCGGGCCCCTCCCACTTGCCGAACAGGCCGCTGCGCAGCACCCGTTCCATGGGCTTGACCATCGACAGGTCCTTGGGCGGTGACATGCCGCCCCACGACGACACCATGGCGTGGGGACCGTCGACGTCGTAGGCCAGTGCCTCGTAGCCGAAGCCCTGCAGCTTGCGGGACTCCTCCGCCACGGCCTGCTTCGCGTGCAGAACCGGTGCGTGGTAGAACTCCATGAAGGCGTCGATGAAGAGCTTCCAGTTGCTCCCCACCTCGGCGCGGTAGGTGTGCCGCTGGGTCATCAGGCGGAACGGGTAGCCCTCGAGCCCCGCCCCCAGGCGCCCCATGTACTCCCGCAGCGGCTGGGCCTGCGGGTCGAAGTTCACGAAGATGAACCCCTCCCACACATCGGTGGTCACCGGCACCAGCCCGAACTGGCTCTTGTCGAGGTCGAAGAACTCCGACTCCTGCTGCACGAAGGTCAGCGCGCCCTCGAGGTCGTAGCGCCAGCCGTGGTACTTGCAGGTGAACTGGCGGCACATGCCGCTGGTCTCCTCGCGGGGGTAGTCCTCCCACACCAGCTTGTTGCCGCGGTGGCGGCACATGTTGTGGAAGGCCTGCACCGTGCCCTTCATGTCCCGCACGACCACCACCGAGGTGCGCGCCGCGTCGAGCTCCTTGGTGAAGTAGCTGCCGTTGCGGGCCAGCTGCTCGACCCGCCCGACGTTCAGCCAGGTGCGGCGGAAGATCGCGTCGCGCTCCGCCTCGTAGAACTCCGGGGAGATCGAGTCGTCGTAGGACACCGGCTCGGTGGCGAGCCCGAAGTGCTCGGTCCACGAGCCCTCGGCCGGCTTGGTGAAGTGCGGCATGTGCCTGGTCCTCCGCTGAGCGTTCCGAGCTACGATAGCACGGATCTCGCAGAATGAGAGGAACGTTTCCGCCTACGGCTGGGGCTGGGGCTGAGGCCGGGGTTGGGGCTGGAGCGGGGGCGGGCCCACCTCCGCGTCGAGGTCGACCGCGGCGGCCCGGAACTGGGCGTTGTAGAGGCGGGCGTAGGCACCGCCGCGGGCCAGCAGCTCGTCATGGTCGCCCTGCTCGACGATGCGCCCGGCCTCCATCACCAGGATCACGTCCGCGTCCCGGATGGTGGACAGCCGGTGGGCGATCACGAAGCTGGTGCGCTGCGAGCGCAGGGCGGCCATCGCCTCCTGGATGAGCACCTCGGTGCGGGTGTCGACCGAGCTGGTGGCCTCGTCGAGGATGAGGATGGCGGGGTCGGCCAGGAACGCCCGGGCGATGGTGACCAGCTGCTTCTCGCCCGCGCTGAGGTTGGTGCCCTCGTCGTCGATCAGCGTGTCGTAGCCATCGGGCAACGAGTGGGCGAAGCGGTCGACATACGCCGCCCGGCCCGCGGCCATGATCTCGTCCTCGCTCGCGTCGGGGTTGCCGTAGGCGATGTTGTCGCGGATGGTCCCGCCGAACAGCCAGGTGTCCTGGAGCACCATGCCGGTCGCGGCGCGCAGGTCGCGCCGGGGCATCTCGGCGATGTCGCGCCCGTCGAGGGTGATCCGCCCCTGGTCCAGCTCGTAGAAGCGCATGAGCAGGTTGACCAGCGTGGTCTTGCCCGCCCCGGTGGGGCCGACGATGGCGACGGTCTGGCCCGGCTCGGCCACCAGCGACAGGTCGGTGATGAGCGGCCGCTCCGGCCGGTAGGAGAACGACACGTCCTCGAACGCGACCCGCCCCCGCGGCGTGCCCGCCAGCGGGAGAGCGTCGCCGTCGGGCCGCTCCTCCTCGGCGTCGAGCAGCTCGAACACCCGCTCGGCCGAGGCGACCCCCGACTGCAGCAGGTTGATCATGGCCGCCATCTGGGTGAGCGGCATCTGGAACTGCCGGGTGTACTGCAGGATGGCCTGCACGTCGCCGATGGTGAGGGCCCCGGCGGTGACCCGGAGCCCGCCGACCACCGCGATGATCACGAAGTTCAGGTTGCCGAGGAACATCATCGCCGGCTGGATGACGCCCGAGACGAACTGGGCCCCGAAGCTGGCCTCGTACATCTCGTCGTTGGTGACCCGGAAGCGCTCCTCGACCTCCCGCTGGCGGCCGAAGGCCTTGACGATGGCGTGGCCGGTGAAGGCCTCCTCCACCTGCGCGTTGAGCTCGCCGGTGTGGCGCCACTGGGCCATGAACCGGACGCGCGAGCGCTTGGCGATGGCGCGCATGGTGAGCACCGAGATCGGCACCGAGACGATCGCCACCAGAGACAGCAGCGGCGAGATCCAGAACATCATGGCGAGCACGCCCACCAGCGTCAGCGCCTGCGACACCAGCTGGTTGAGCGTCTGCTGCAGGCTCTGGGCCACGTTGTCGATGTCGTTGGTGACCCGGCTGAGCAGATCGCCAAGCTGCTGGCGGTCGACGTAGGACAGCGGCAGGCGATTGAGCTTGTCCTCGACTGCGGCCCGCAGCCGGTGCATCGTGCGCTGGATGATGCCGGCCATCAGGTAGGCGCTGATGTAGGTGATGCCGGACGAGGCCAGGAACAGCACCAGCAGTCCCAGCAGCACCATGTGCAGCTCGCCGAAGTCGATGCCCGTGGGGCTCGTCACGCCCGCGATGATGAGGTCGGTGGCGTGGCCGAGGATCTTGGGGCCCACGACAGTGAGCGCCACGCCGACGGTGGCCAGGGCCACGATGGGCGAGATCGGCATGCGGTCCTCGCGCAGCAGGGCCAGTATCCGCAGCGACGAATTGCGGAAGTCGCGCGCCTTCTCGGTGGGGATGCCGGCACCCATGGGGCGCACGGAGCTGGGGCTGCCGCTGGCCCGGGGCGGGACCTGCCCGTCGCCGTGCCCGTCCCCCTGCCCGTCGCCGTGTCCATCGACAGGCGGGCCCGTCCATCCGGGCCGGTCGGGCTCGGGCGGGGTCGGCTGCGGGGCCGAGGTCTGCGTGGTCACGCCGCCTCGTCCTCCCGCAGCTGCGAGGCCACGATCTCGGCATAGGTCGGGCAGGTCACCAGCAGCTCGTCGTGGGGGCCGAGGCCGACGGGCCGGCCGTCCTCCAGCACCAGGATCTGGTCGGCACTGGCGATGGTCGAGACCCGCTGGGCCACCACCAACACGGTCGCGCCGAAGGTCCAGGGCACGAGGCGGGCCCGCAGCCGGGCGTCGGTGGCCAGGTCGAGGGCCGAGAACGAGTCGTCGAACAAGTAGACCTCGGGCTGGCGGACCAGCGCCCGGGCGATGGCCAGCCGCTGGCGCTGGCCGCCGGACACGTTGGTGCCGCCCTGGGCGATGCGGGCGTGGAGCCCACCGGGCATGGCCGCCACGAACTCGGCGGCCTCGGCCACGGCGAGGGCCTCCCACATCTCGTCCTCGGTGGCGTCGGGCTTGCCGTAGCGCAGGTTGGAGGCGACCGTGCCCGAGAACAGGTAGGGCTTCTGGGGGACCAGGCCGATGCGTCGCCACAGGGCGTCGGGCTCCAGGTCGCGCACGTCGACCCCGTCCACCAGCACCTGGCCCTCGGTCACGTCGAACAGGCGGGCCACCAGGTTGACCAGCGTGGTCTTGCCCGCGCCGGTGCTGCCGACGATGGCGGTGGTCTGGCCGGCCAGCGACGTGAACGAGATGCCCTGCACCACCGGCTCCTCGGCGCCGGGGTAGCGGAACGACACGTCCCGCAGCTCCAGCGAGCCCACCGCGTCGCCCACCGGCACCGGCCGTTCGGGGGCGGCCACCGACGGCTGCGTGTCGAGCACGTCGACGATCCGATCCGCGCACACCGCCGCCCGGGGAGCCATGAGGGCCACGAACATGGCCATCATCACCGCGATGAGCATCAGCGTGAAGTAGCTGAGGAAGGCGACCAGCGACCCCACGGTCATATCGCCGGCGTCGATGCGGTTGGCCCCGAACCACAGCACGCCCACGCTCGACGCGTTGATGATGAACAGCAGCATGGGGAACATCAGCGCCATCAGCCGGCCGGCCTTGAGCGACACGTCGGTCAGCTGGTCGTTGACGCCGCCGAAGCGCTCGACCTCCCGGGTCTCGCGCACGAAGGCCCGCACCACCCGGATGCCGGTGATCTGCTCGCGCAGCACGAGGTTGGCGCCGTCGATGCGGTCCTGCATGGTGCGGAACAGCGGGATCATCCGCCACACCACCGAGCCCACGCTGAGCGCCAGCGCGGGCAGGGCCACCACCACCAGCCAGGACAGGCCCACGTCCTGCTGGAGCGCCAGCACGCTCCCGCCGATGACGGTGATGGGTGCGGCCACGGCGAACGTGCAGGCCATCACCGTCAGCATCTGCACCTGCTGGACGTCGTTGGTGATGCGGGTGATCAGCGACGGCGCGCCGAACTGGTTGACCTCCCGGGCCGAGAAGTCGGTGACCCGGTGGAACAGCTCGCCGCGCACGTCCCGCCCGAAGCTCATGGCCACCTTGGCGCTGAGATAGACCGCCCCCACCGAGAACACGACCTGGATCAGGGTCACGCCCAGCATGGTCATGCCCACCATCACGATGTAGCGGTTGTCGCCGGCCAGCACGCCGTTGTCGATGATGTCGGCGTTCAGGGTGGGGAGGTAGAGGGAGGCCAGCGCCTGGACTGCCTGGAGCACCACGATCGCCAGCAGCAGGCCCTGATAGGGGCGGAGATGCGAGCGCAGTAGTCGGATGAGCACAGGGCGGCCTCGGGACCTGGGGAGCGACGGCTCAGTATGGCGGCGGAACGGCGAGAACGATCCTGCAACGCCGGCGCGCCTTCAGACCAATCTTGACCGTCAGGTCAAGCCGATGGCGCGCTCCGGGCAGTTGCGGACGGCGCGGCGGACGTCGTCCTCCAGGGCCGGCGGCACCTCGGCGTCGACCACGTCGGCATGGCCCTCCTCGTCCAAGGAGAAGACGTCCGGGCAGATCTCCCAGCAGCGGGCATGGCCCTGGCACAGGTCGGGATCGACCGAGACCTTCATCGGCCTCAACCCGGGATCGGGGCGGGCGTGAAGCCGTACACCCGGGACGCGTTGGCGACGGTGATCTTGTGCTGCACGTCCTCGGGCAGGTCGCCCAGCCACTTGTTGGCGAGGTTCACGGTGTCGGGCCAGGTCGAGTCGGAGTGGGGGTAGTCGCACTCCAGCATCACGTTGTCCTCGCCGATGATGTCGAGCAGCCGCAACCCGGCGTGGTCCTCGATGAAGGTGCCGTAGACGTGGTCGGCGAACAGGGCGCGGATGTCGGTGTCCATCGAGAACCTGGACGCGCTCTTGGCCTCGCCCTTCTCGTGGCTGGCGTTCATGTTGATGTCGAAGCGGGACGCCCAGAAGCGCTGCTTGTCGACCACCTGCTCGGCCCGCTCCAGGAAGTAGGGGATCCAGCCGATGGATCCCTCGGACAGCGCGATCTTCAGGCGGGGGTAGCGCTCGAAGTTGCCGCTGAACAGCCAGTCGAGCAGCGTCCCGGCCTGGTTGGCGGCGGCCGAGTAGGCCATGAACGCCAGCGTCGGCATGTCGTCGGACGTGCGGATCAGGTTGGAGGACGACCCCACGTGCATCGACAGCACGAACGCGGCCTCCTCGGCCGCGCGGAACACCGGGTCCCAGTAGTCGGTGTGGATCGACGGCAGCCCCAACTTGGTCGGGTTCTCGGAGAAGGCGATGGACCGGGCGCCCCGCGCCGCGGTGCGCTCGATCTCGGCCGCAGCCGCCACCGGGTCCCACAGCGGGATGATCATCATCGGGATGAAGCGACCGGGGTAGTCGCCCGCGCACTCCTCCAGGATGAAGTCGTTCCACGCCTGCACGCAGGCCAGCGCCAGCTCCTTGTCCTGAGCCTCGTGGAACACCTGGCCGCAGTAGCGCGGGAACGACGGGAACAGCAGCGACGACAGCACGTGGCCCTGGTCCATGTCCGCCACCCGGGCCACCGGCTCGTAGCAGCCGGGGCGCATGTCGTCGTAGGTGATGGGCTCGGGCGAGAACTCCTCGCGGCGCTTGCCCGCCACCGCGTTGAGCCCGGTGGTGACGATGGCGCGGTCCTCGTAGACCCAGTGCTCCGACCCGCCCTCGCGCACGATGCGGGGCGCATGCTCCCGGAGGCGCTCGGGCACCCGCTCCTGCCACAGCCGGGCGGGCTCGATGAGGTGGTCGTCGACCGAGATGAACCAGTTGAACGCCATGCCGATCCCCCACGTCGCGGGTCAGAAAGAGAGCGAACGCTCACATGTTAGTTCAGCGCGGCAGGCCGAGCACCCGCTCGGCGATGATGTTGCGCTGGATCTCCGACGAGCCGGCCGAGATGGTGCCGCCGAAGGTGATGAAGTAGCGCTCCATCCAGGTCTCGTCGCTGTCCGGGGTGGCGCCGATGTCGACCGCCCGGTCGCCGCCCAGCTCGGCCGCCCGCAGGGCCAGCCGCCGGTTGGACTCGCTGGTGAACAGCTTCATCAGCGCCTGCTCGGGGGCGGACCCGCCCCGGACCAGCTTGGCGAAGCCGCGGTAGCCCAGGCAGCGGGCCGCCACCGCGTCGATGGCGGACTGGACCAGGCCGTCGGCCACCACCGCCCGCTCGGCCGGGGCCAGCCGGGCGAGGGCGGCCGGGGCTTCGGGCAGCACTGCGGCCATCTGCCGCTCCAATCCGAGCACACCGCTGAGCCAGACCATGCCGCGCTCGTGCGCGAGCGAGCCGTTGGCCATGGCCCACCCGTCGTTCAGCCGGCCGACGAGGTTCTCCTTCGGGACCACGACGTCGCTGAAGAAGACCTCGTTGAGATCGGGGTACTCGGGCCGGGCGATCTGGGCGATGGGACGGACCGTGATGCCGGGCGTGGCCATGTCCACCAGCACCACGCTGATCCCCTTGTGCTTGGGCGCCTGGGGATCGGTCCGGCAGAACAGGAAGCAGAAGTCGGCGTAGTTGGCGCCCGAGGTCCACACCTTCTGGCCGGTGATCACGAAGCTGTCGCCGTCCAGCACCGCGCGCGTCGACAGGGACGCCAGGTCGCTGCCGGCGCCGGGCTCGCTCATGCCCAGACAGGCCGCCCGCTCGCCGCGCAGGACCGGCATGGCGTAGTCCCGGATCTGGGCCTCGTTCCCGTAGTCGAGGATCGAGGGGGCGATGATGCCGAGGCCCTGCGGGTTGGTGGTGCGCGGCACCCCGGCCTTGGTCAGCTCCTCCAGGTAGACGAGCGTCTCGACCGGGCCCGCGTTGCGGCCGCCGCGCTCGGGCGGCCAGCCCGGCACCAGCCAGCCGGCGTCGAACATGCGGCGCGTCCACCGGCCGGCCCAGTCGGGGACGTGCCCGGAGGAGACCGCCGGCTCGGCCGCCATCTCCTCCTCGCTCGGCCGGTTCTCGGCCAGCCACGCCAGGAACTCCTGGCGGAACGCCTCCACCTCGGGGCCGAAGGTCAGCCTCATGCCGCCAGCCCCAGCATCCGGGCCAAGCGGGCCCGGTGGTGCACGGCGTTGCCGTACAGCGTGTCGCCGGTGATGGCCCGCTTCACCGGGAAGTGCAGGTCGTTCTCCCAGGTCACGCCGATCCCTCCGTGCAGTTGCAGACCGTCCCGCGCCACCAGCTCCTGGCACTCGCCGGCCGCGGCCTTGGCCATCGACGCGGCCTGGGCGCGGCGCGGGTCCTCCTCGGCGATGGTGAGCGCCGCGAAGTAGCACAGGGCGGTGGCGCGCTCGACCGCCAGGAACATGTCGGCCATGCGGTGCTTGAGCGCCTGGAACGAGCCGATGGGCCGGCCGTACTGCTCGCGCACCTTGGCGTAGTCGACCGTGCGCTCGAAGACGACACGGCATGCCCCTATGGTGGAGGCGGCCAGCGCCACGGTGGCCTCCTGCCCGGCCCTGTCCAGCGCCTCGGCCACACCCTCGGCGCCCGGCGGGGCCAGCAGGCGATCGGGGGACACGACCACGCCGGCGAGGTCGAGGTCGGCCAGCGGCAGCGTGGGATCGACGACCGGGCGGGGCGTGGCGGCGAGGCTGCGGCCCTCGACCAGGAAGGCACCCAGGCCATCGGTACCGGCGGTGCCCTCGGCCCGGGCGATCACCAGCACCTCCTCGGCGCGGGCGCCGTCGAGCACCGCCCGCTTGGTCCCGGCGAGCACCCACCCGTCCGCGGTCTCGCGGGCGGTGGCGGTCACGGCGTCCGGCTCCCAGCCGCCGTCCTCGGCGAGCGCCACGGCCCCGGTCACCTGGCCGGCGGCCACCCGGGCCAGCAGGTCGTCGGGACCGGGCCCCAGCTCTCGCACCGCGGGCGCGAACTGGGTCACCGTCGCCAGGAACGCGCCGGGCGCCACCGCCCGGCCGAGCTCCTCGGCCACGAGGGCCACGGCGACGTAGCCCATGCCCAGGCCGCCGGCCTCCTCGGGGAGGCCGAGGCCGGGCCAGTCGAGCTCGACCATGCGGGACCAGATCGCAGCCGGGTCGCCCTTGCCCTCGAACACGGCCCGGACGGCGGCGGGTGGGCAGATCCCCGCCAGCACCGCACGCACGTTGTCACGCAGCGCGGCCTCGTCCTCCGACAGCTCCAGGTCCATTCACGGAAAACTAACAGTGCGGTCACCCGCCTGCGCCATCGACGCGTAGCGGGCGGCGATCCGGCGGCGGTGCTCGGCCGGGGACCCGAACCACGCCCGGTTGAGCGTGGC
>DASRJN010000470.1:0-10342 GCA_035649455.1 Acidimicrobiales bacterium | reverse complement strand
TGCTCGCACAGCAACGCCGACGGAGGGGGACGGGATGGGCACGGAGAGGGAGTTGCGCCTCGCGCTCGGCATGCGCGGCGGCGTCAGTCTGGCGGTATGGATCGGTGGCGCCTGCGCCGAGATCGATGAGCTGCGGGCGAGCGCCGGCGCCGAGCGTGAACCCCGGTCGACGTTCTGGAGCCGGCTTGCCGACTGGTCCGGCTATGGCTCCGTCATCGTTGACATCATGGCCGGCGCCAGCGCGGGCGGGCTCAACGGGGTGGTCTACGCCGCCGCGCAGGTGTACGGCTTCGATCTGGGAGAGCTGCGAAGCGCCTGGCTGGACGTCGGGGATCTCGGGCAGCTGGTCCGTACCGAGAGCGACGACGGCGCATCGCTGCTGCTCGGCGACCGCTACTTCTTCGCGGAGCTGTGGCGGCTGCTCGAAGAGAGGATCCGAGACGCCCGCGAGCAGGCCGGCGGCGGCGCGCGGGTCGACCTGACGCTCACCACGACGCTCGTCGAACCCGCGCTGCGTGGACCCCATGATGAGCTCCTCGACGTGGGCGACGACGAGCGCTACGCCAGCACGTTGCGCTTTCGCCACCGCGGTCCCGGGTGGATGACGGACTTCCCCGGGGATGCGACCGCTTTTTCCCGAGTGTCGTCACAGCTGGCCCTGGCGGCTCGCGCCACGTCGTCGTTCCCCTTTGCGTTCGAGGGCGCCAAGATCTCCGCCCGCCGCCGGCAGTCGTTCTCCGCCCCACCGGGCAACGCGGCCGGGCTGGACGTCGACATGGCCGGGATACTCGGCGATGCCCGCTCGGACGGCGGCGCCTTCGTGGCAGTGGACGGGGGTGTGCTCGACAACATCCCGCTGGGCCGAGCGATCACCGCCATCGCGGAGGCGCCCGCCGACATGCCTACCCGGCGAGTCCTGGTCTACATCCGGCCCGGAGGCGCCGGCAGAGCGCGACCCGACCCGCAGCCGGATCTCGCCGAGCCCCAACCGAATCTCGCCGAGCTCCGGAGCACCGCGGGCGTCGTCACCGGTGTGATCCGCTCCGTGGTCCGTCCGGAGACGATCAGGGAAGACCTCGACCTGCTGGCCGATCACAACCGGCTCGTGCTCCGGAGCCGGCGGCTCCGCCGTATGGTCCTGGACGGCGTCACGGGCCGCGAGGAGCTGCGTCGTTGCGCGGAGGCGGGCTACGCGACGTACCGGCTGCAGCGGGCTGAATACGACGCGCAGGTTGTCCGGCGCCTCCTCGAAGACCCCCTCACAGTGCTCTGCGAGGATCCGTTCCCACAGGTCGAGGGCATCGTCGACCCTCAGTGGCGAGCTCCGCTCGCCTACCGACGCCGCGCCGACGTGGCGACCTTCGACGCCGAGCTGGCCGACGAGTTCGCGCAGAGACTGTCGGACGACCCGCTGAGCGCCATTCGCGAGGGCGTACGGCCCATCACCCGCCTGATCCGGCTGTTGCTCGACTGGGCCCGCTACCTGGAAGGGAAAGGTCACGCGGAGGCCGGCAAGGTCAAGGGCCGCCTGTACGAGACGCTGCTCGTCCAGACGGAGCTGGCCGAGCGGATCCGGCGCCTCGCCTGGGTCACGATCGCCACATGCCAAGCCGATCGCTCGGCACCCACGGCGCTCGGCATGGTCGACGAGTTGCTCGCTCTGTCCCCTGACGAGGTGTCGGCCGTCCTCGAGCGTTGCAACGGTGATGGCACCGCCAGCCTCGACGGCCTGCGCACGCGCCTGCTCGACAGCCTCGACGACCTCGCCCACGCTCGACCGGTCAAGCCCCCGCCCGGCGGCCGTGACCTGCGCTACGTGCTCACCGACGTCATCGTCGCTTGCGCCAACTCGCTCGGCACGGGTGGCGTCACCGGACACCCGGAGGCACCACCGCCGGACGCATCTCCCGGGGCCTGGGTGCATCGGGCCATGTCCGACGGGCGGCACGGCCCGATCACCACCACCGACCTCGCGGCCCTCGAGATAGCAACCTTCCCGGAGGCACTCGTCGGCGCCCCACCATCGGGCCATGTCGACTTCGTGCAACTCTCGTCCGACAACAAGACGCCGATCGCCTCGGCGTTCGAAGAGCTCGTGGAGAAGTCTGGCCCGGGCCCGGACTTCATCCCCCCGGACGACAAGCTCGCGGGGAACGACCTCAAGAACTTCTCCGCCTTCGTCCGCCGGCACTGGCGCGAGAACGATTGGATGTGGGGACGGCTCGACGCCGTCCCCACGCTCGTCGAGCTGCTGGTCACCCCGGCATCCCTGGTCGAGGCGGCCAGGAGGGCGGAGCGCATCGAAGCCCTCCTCACCGAGCTCAAGACCCTCGTCCTGGCCGTCGATGTCCCGAACGGCGATTGGACGACGTTCCTCGAGAAAGAGGTGTGGGGTCCTCGTGCGCCGGGCATCCGGATCGAGGCCGAGGCCGCGCTCGCGCTCGCGCGGCGTGCGGATGAGGCCGGCCGCACCGCGGAGATCGAACGCCTCGAGGTCGACGGCATCCGAGATGCGATCACCGCTGCCCGGCAGTGGCAGGTGTTCGCGCAGAGCTGTCCTTCCGAGCAGCCGACCGTGGATGGGCTCAGCCCCAAAGGGGCTCGCGATCGCGCCCTCACGTACAGCGTGGGCACCGAGACCCTCACGAGCCCGCGCGTCAAGAGCGACAAGGTCCTGCTCCGGAACCTGACGGGCGCCGCCCTGCGGGCCGCGCCCTACAACACCGAGCGGACGCCGGCGCTGCAGGCCGTGGCCGCGGCAACCCGCCGAGGGGCGAGGCTGCTCACCTGGGCGTGGTTGAACCGCTCCGCCACGTTCTGGCTACCGATGGCGCTGCTGCTCGGCGCCACGCTCGCCTTCCTGGTGGCCGCGCCCGCGCTGCTGACCGACGCCGACGGCGCCAGGCGCCTCTGGGCCGCGGCGGCGGTCCCCGGAGTCGTCCTCATCCTGGCCGCGGGCCTGGCGGCGGCGACCAGACGACCAGTCATCGCCACGCTCACCCTGCTGGCCGGCGCCGGTGCCACCATCGCCGCATGGACGTGGGGGGACAACTCGCTCGGGGTGGTGGCCGTCGTCGCTGCGGCCCTGCTCGTGCCGCTCGTCGCCGTGATCGGTCTGGTCCTGGCCCGACCTTGACAAACTGGCGGGATGATCGTCGAGCGTGATGTCGACTGCGGGCGCGTGTACCAGCGGCTTCGCGAGCGCCTGATGGCGACGCTTCGGTCATCGACCGGCGACGCGCTGGCCGTCACCGTGCCGGCGACGCCGGCCTGGTCGGTGCACGACGCGGTCGCCCACGTCGTCGGGATCGCGCATGATCTCAACGCCCAGCGGTTCGACCTCACCGACTCGGACGCCTGGACGGCCCGCCAGGTCTGGGAGAGGCGTGACGCCACGCTCGACGGCCTCGGGAGCGAGTGGGACCGCGAGGCACCACGCTTCGAGGAGGGCCTGCGGCTGATGGGCTACGAGGTCGGCAGCCACTTCGTCGGCGACCTGCTCCACCACGCGGCCGACATCCACCACGCGCTCGGCCTCGGGCGAATCGACGACCGCGAGGCGCTGATGGTCGGCCTCGACTTCTACCTCGACTCGTTCCATCAGGATCTCGTCGCGCTCGATCGGGGCTCCCTCGAGATCCGGGCGATCGACTCTCCGCCGGAGCGATGGACGCTCGGTGCCGGCCACGAGATCGCGACCCTCGCAGCCCCCCGCTACGAGCTCTTCCGCGCGCTCGGCGGGCGCCGCAGCCGACGCCAGGTGCGTGCCCTGACGTGGACCGGTGACGTCGACGCGGTCGCCACAGTGCTCGCCCGCTACCCATTGCCCGCCCACGACCTCATCGAGACCACGGGCGCGACCGCAACGTGAGCGCCGGATAGGGCATCATTCGCTCTGCGAGTCGGGTCATGGGGGCTGAGATGCGCAGAGCGCGCCGGTTGGTCAGTGTCGGAGTGGTCGGCGTGTTGATGGCGGCGGTCAGCAGCATCGGGTCGATGCCGCCCCTGCCGGCCGAGGCCGGCGGCGTGCAGGCGACGTCCCCCACGATCACGGTCGAGCCGGCCACCGACCTGGTCGATGCCCAGTCGGTGTCGGTGACCGGCTCCGGCTTCCCCGCCCAGGACTCGGTCCTGCTGCTGCAGTGCCCGGCCGGCGCGGCAGCCTCCGCGGACTGCGACCCGGCGACTCACTGGACCTGGTCGGAGGACGGCAGCATCGAGATCACCTTCTCGCTGCGAGCCATCCTGCGCCTGCCCGGCACTCCGGTCGACTGCCGGGTTGACGACGCCTGCGTCCTGAGCGCGTATGCCTGGGACGAGTCGGTCGGCGACCTGCGGGAGGTCAGCCATGTCCCGCTGCAGTTCGACCCGGCCGCTCCCGTCCAGCCGCCGCCCACGGTGTCAGTGGCACCCGACCAGGGACTGGTGGACGGCCAGACGGTGACGGTGACCGGAACCGGGTTCGTCTGGCAGGAGTGGGCCCAGGTCCTGCAATGCCCCGCGGGCTTCATCGAGTCGAGCCAGTGCGACTGGGACACCAGCGTGTTCGTAGACACCCCTGGGGGGACGTTCGAGACCGGCGTCCCCGTCTTCGCCGTCATCTCCGTCGACGGCGGCACCATCGACTGCCGTGGTCCAGGGCAGTGTGTGCTGGCGACGATGACCGACGCCGAGTCGGTGCGAGACGCCGTCACCGTGCCGTTGGAGTTCGACCCCGAGGCGCCGGTGCAGCCCGGCCCGACCATCACCATCTCACCGGATGCGGATCTGATCGACGGCGACACGGTGCGGATCGAGGGCCGGGGCTTCCTGCGATCCTCCGAAAGATGGGTGCAGATCTACCAATGTGCGCCGACCGGGGACCCCTACGACGCGTGCCACCCGTCGTCCGACGACTTCGTGCCGGTCGCCGCTGACGGCAGCTTCACCCTGGACCAACCGGTGTACGCGAGGATCCCCCTCGCCGACGGCCTGTACGACTGCCGCACGAGCGTGGAGCCCTGCGCGATCCTGGCGACACCCTGGTTGGGGGCATCACGGGCCGGTCGAGCAGACCTGCACTTCGATCCCGATGGACCGGTGCTGCCCGATCCGCTGATCGAGGTGACCCCGACCACTGAGCTCTCGGACTTCAACAACGTGGCGGTGAGCGGCACGAACTTCTCTCCGGGCAGCCGGGTGTCGGTCCAGGTCTGTTCCGCCGAGACCATGTCCCACTGTGACGACGTGAACGGCGAAGAGCCGACCGCTGACGCCGACGGGCGTATCGCCACCGAGATCAGTGTCTGGGGCAGCCTCGCCAGTGAGCCCGCGGTCGACTGCCGCCAGCCCCCCGGGTGCGTGGTGGTGGCCCGCGACGTCCGCGGGTCGAGCGCCTCCGTTCCCCTCAGCTTCGGGCCGCCCGACGGACCGCGGGGCCGCTACCTCGACCCCCAGTTCGCCGACGTCGACGTGGTCCACGACATCGTGTACCGCGAGACCGTCGACTACCGGGGCAACCCGGTCGAGCTGGCACTGGACATCTACCGGCCGGCGGGCGACACGGCCACCGAACGGCCGGCCATCCTGTGGTTGTACGGCGGATGGTTCGTGTTCGGCGACAAGTCGGACAGCTACATCGTGGACTACGCCAAGGAGTCGGCGCGGCGAGGCTACGTCGGCGTCGCGCTCAACTACCGGGTCCGGCCGGACATGAGCACCGGCGATCTCCCCCAGCTGGTCCTCGCGATGTTCGACGCCTACGACGACGCCCTGGCCGGCGTGGCCTGGCTGAAGGATCACGCCGAGGAGTACGGCATCGACCCGGACGCCATCGCGGCGTCCGGTTGGTCGGCCGGCGCCGTGACCAGCTTGAACCTGGCGTACCTGCCGGGTCAGAGGGGCCCGGCGACGTCGCCGGTCGCGGCCGCGATGCCGGTGGCGGGCGTGCACGTCGGCCGAGTCGACCCCGGCGAGCCGCCCAGCCTCATCTACTACGCCACGCATGACACGACGCTGCCGCCGGGCACCAACAACACGACCGGCGTGTGCCCCCAGGCCGAGCCGGTCGGTGTCGCGTGTGAGCTGGTGACCTACGACGGCGCCACTCACAGCATCATCTTCCGGTCGGCGGACATCATGCGGCGGAGCACCGACTTCCTGGTCGAGCAGGTGCTCGGGCCACGGGGCTACTTCGACGTGTCGGCCGACGCCGGCGGGCCCTACGAGGTGGACGAAGGCGCGTCGGTGGCGCTCGACGGCTCAGGCTCGGGTGATGACGCTGTCTTCGCCTGGTCACCGGGCGACAGGGTCGATGCACCGAGCTCGGCGTCACCGTTGCTCGTCGGCCTCGACGACGGGACCGAGAGCCTGAACCTGACGGTGACCAACAGCCACGGCATCGCCGCCGACGACAGCACCCAGGTCACCACCCGCAACCTGGCGCCGACCATCACCTCGGCGAGGACCGACGGTCAGCTGACCAGCCGGACCGTGGCGCTGGCGGCAGGGGTGACCGATCCCGGGCTGCGGGACACGCATACCGCCACCGTCGATTGGGGCGACGGTGTTATCGAGACAGCCGCCGTCGTGCCTTCGGGTGCCGGCGATGGCGGCTCCAGCCTCCAGGTGGCCCACGACTACGGGGCCGGCGGTGACTATCAGATCGGCCTGACCGTGACCGACGATGACGGCGACAGCGACACGTGGACCGGCGGCGTCACTGTCGGCTGCACCAAGGTCGGGACCGATCGGTCCGACGTCCTCATCGGCGGCCGCGGCCCCGACGTGATCTGCGGTCTCGGCGGCAACGACATCGTGCTCGGGCTGCAAGGAGACGACATCCTGGTCGGTGGGCCTGGCCGCGACATCCTCATCGGCGGTCCAGGCCGGGACATCGCCTTCGGTGGCGACGGCCGGGATCTGTGCACCGTCGAGACCCGACGGAGCTGCTGAGCCGTCTGTCAGCGCACGACGCCGCCGCCCGGCAGTCCGAGGTCGACGACGACGGGCAGATGGTCGGAGGCGTCGGCCGTCACCACCGCCGCGGTGCGGGCCACCACGTCGCCGGACGACATGACGTAGTCGATCCGGGCGTGTGGCGTCGCGGCGTCGTAGGTGAAGCCGTCGCCGACGCCGGCGGTCACCCAGCTGTCGACCAGGTCCTCGGTCAGGTTGGCGATCTCCGGCGAGCCCGGCGTGGCGTTCAGGTCGCCCAGCACGACCACCGACTCATCGACGCCGGCGATGATGTCGCGGATGGTGGCGATCTGCGCCAGCCGCTCGACCTGCGAGTCGTGCTGCAGATGGGTGTTGTAGACGGTCACGGGCAGGCCGCGCACCCGGATGTGGGCCTCGAGGAGCCCGCGCTGCTCGCCGCCCTCAGGGCGGGGCAGCAGCGTGTTGGTCGACTCCCTGATTCGGTGCTCGGACAGGATGGCGGTGCCGTACTGGCGGCGCGGCGCCCCGGCGCTGAGCGGGTCGAGGTTCAGGTTGGCGCCGAACACGACGTACATGCCGAGCCGGTCGGCCAGCCAGTTCGCCTGGTCGACGAAGTCGCTGCGCGCGCCGAAGTGCACGTCGACCTCCTGCAGGCCGACCACCTCCACTCCCGTCGACTCGACGGTGGCCGCGATCCGCTCGAGATCGAGCACGTTGTCGAGCCCGACGCCGTGGTGGATGTTGAACGTCGCCACCCTCAGCGGGCGCGGCGGCGGCGCGCCGGGAACACCCGCCGCCGTGCCGGTCCCGGCGACGACGGTGGCAAAGAGCGCCAAGAGGAGCAGGACGAAGGCGGGGACTCGGTAGCGGCGGTCGGCTCGCATGGGCCTCCGTTCTACCCCACGGGCCGAGCCGGCGTGGTCCGGTCGTCTCACCCCGCCACACGGGTGAACGTCACATGCGTGACTCCGCTGGGTGAGGAGGTGGCCTCGACCTCGTAGCCCTGCTCGAGGCCTTCCTGCCCGTCCCAGAGGCTCTCGCCTCGGCCGAGCAGGATCGGGACCACCGCGACGTGCATGTGGTCCACGAGCCCGGCCGCCAGGAACTCGCGGATCATCGTGGGACCACCGCCGAGGCGTACGTCCAGGCCACCTGCAGCCCGGCGCGCCGTCTCGACCGCCTCGGCCGGCGACACATCGAGGAAGTGGAACGTCGTGCCGCCCTCCATCTCGATCGGCGGGCGCGGGTGATGGGTGAGGATGAAGGTCGGTGTGTGGAACGGCGGGTTCGGACCCCACCAGCCCGTCCAGTCCGGGTCCTCGTGCCATCCGGGCGGCCCGAACTTCCCGGAACCCATGATCTCGGCGCCGATCCCCGGAGCGAACAGCCGCAGGAAGGCGTCGTCGACGCCGCCGCTCCCGCCGGGCTGCCCGTCCCTCTCATGCCACCACCGGGTGGCGAACATCCACTCGTGCAGCCTCTCGCCGGCATGGCCGAACGGTGTGTCGAGGCTCTGACCCTCACCGGTGGCGAAGCCGTCGAGCGAGACGGAGATCTGCTGGACGCGGACGAGTGACATGGCTGGCGCTCCTTCGGTGCTCGGGTGCCAGTTTCTATGCCCCTGAGTCGGAGCCGCCCACGCGTTATCGACACGCGTGGTGCCAGTCATCGTCACATGGGAGGGATCAGGGGTCGGCCTTGACCGTGAAGGTCGCCTCGTCGTCGGCGCCGGCGGCCTCGACGCGAACCGTGAGAGTCCACTCCCCGAGCATGCTGAACAGCTCGCCGGTCGCCCGGTAGCGGCCGGGCTCGAGCTCGTCGGCGACGAGGGCCGGTCGGGTCATGCCCATCTCGGTCATGACCGGCGTGACGACGACCTCGTCGGCGTCGACGGGATCGCCCTGGGCGTCGGTGACCTCGATGGTCGCGGTGCGCCGCCCGAGCGACGCGGCATCGAGGTCGAGCTGGACGTGGTAGCTGCCGGCGTCCGCCTGCAACGACTGCGGCTGGGGCTGGCTGCATGCCCCGGCGAACGCCACGGCCGCGATCACCGCGAAGGCTGGGAGTCTGCGTCGTGTCTCCATGTCGATGATTCGGTGCATCCGATGCGCCGGATGGTTTCGAAGAGAAGTGGGGTCGATGGCCCCAATCGACAAAGGAGGACACGTGGAGAACACGTCCGTCTGCGAAGGGGGGTCCCCGCTCGACGATCTGCGAGTCGAAGAGCTGGAACCCCGCTTGGAGTTCATGAGCGCAGCCCTCGAATGCGGCTACATCTTCTGGCAGGAAGGCTGCGTTATCTGCTTCAACGACAGTGGCCCGGACATCATCTGCGGATCAGCTGTCTAACTAGCTGGTCTGTCCAACTTTCCGGCAGCTGACGGGCAGGCGCGGTCTGCCCGTCAGCACCCGTCGAGGAAGGGCGACTCGTGTGCGCGAACCCGTCCACGTCCACCGCGCTGCCGTACGGCCGGGCAACGGTCGATCCGTCGGATCGACAGCAGAGCTACGTGTTGGAGGCCAGCAACGGAAGTTGCATCCGGCTCTCCTCCACCGCGTATCTCGTGCTCGTCGGGATCGACGGTGGGGCAACGGCGGAAGAGGTGGCGCGTGACCTGACCAGGCGGCTCGGTCGAGCGGTTACCGCCGAGCACGTCGAAGCGGCCTACACGCAGGTGCGGAAGCAGGTCGACACGATCACGGAGCGGGTTCGCCCCAAGCCCTTCGGCCTGTGGTTCCGGGTGCGTCTCCTGCCGGTGGCGGTGGTGGACCGGGTATCCCGCCGGCTGTCGCCTCTGCTCCGTCCGCCGGTTGCGGTGCCACTGGCGCTCTTGTGCGCGGTGGCGGCCATGTCCGCCCTGGCCGATACGACCTCGCGGGCCAAGCTCGTCGACCCCGGTGGATCGTTCCTGCCTTTGCTGGGGCTGTTGATCTTCTCGATGTTCGCCCACGAGCTGGGCCATGCGAGCGCAAGCAGCAGATACGGGACGCCGGCTCGCGACATCGGCTTCGGGCTCTACCTCGTCTATCCCGTGTTCTACAACGACGTCACCGCGGCATGGCGGCTCACGCGGCGGCAGCGTCTCGTCATAGATCTCGCGGGCGTCTTCTTCCAATTCCTGGTCGCCGGCTCCTACCTGTTGATCTATCACCTGACCGGTGTTCAGGCCTTCTACCTGGCCGCCGTGACCATATTCTTCCTCGGGCTCGTCGTGCTGCTGCCCATCTTCAAGTTCGACGGTTATTGGCTGTTGTCCGATCTGCTCGGCGTGCCGAACCTGTCGAGCCAGATCCGCCGGGTCGGCGCCCACGTGCGGGACCGGCTGACACGTCGCTCAGACGCACGGCTGCCGTGGCCCGGGTGGGTATCGGCCGCGGTGATCGCCTACGGCGCCTTCACGGTCGTGTTCGTCTTCTTCTTCGT
>DASRJN010000469.1:0-13946 GCA_035649455.1 Acidimicrobiales bacterium | reverse complement strand
GGCGCCCACGGGCTGACCCGGCGCCCGACCGCCCACTCGCTCGTGATCGGCGAGCAGCGACTGCACACGTGGTGTGCCTATGACGCGGTGGCCATCCCTGTCGCCCTGGGGGTGACCGCCCGGGCCGCTACATCGTGCCCGACCTGCGGACGCGAGCTGGTCGTCGACGTCGCCGACGGCCGCCTTCCCGATGACTCGACGTCGGTGCTGTGGATACCCCACGGTCCCTGCGAGAACGTCATGAGGGACTTCTGCGTCCACGCCAACCTGTTCTGCGACCCGGAGCACCTCGACGCGTGGCGCCACGCCGCCGATGACCCACCAGGTGAGGTCGTCACGTTCGCCGATGTCCCCGCACTCGCCCGAAGCGGGTGGGCCGACGTCGCCTCCCGCCAGTCACCGATCATCCCGACAGGCGGTGATGGAGGACCGTACGGCGCGAGACGACGAGTCACGTCTCCGCGGGTAGCGCCGGGCATCGGTCCGGCGCTCAGCCCGCGCTCAAATCGTCCTTGACGGCGTGCTGGCGGTCGCTCTCGGCGGTGTCAGGGGGCCAGAAGAGCATGCAGCCGATCTGGTCGTCGCGGCGCAGCACCCAGTTGGACACGGCCAGGACCTCACAGCCGGCGTAGCCACGAACGGCGGCAACCAGCATCGAGGTCCCGTAGAACAGCAGGGCCGCGTCGCTGGTGACCGATAGGGCAGGGGCGTATGAGGGCGTCAGGTATAAGGCGACGAACACTGCGATGTAGACGAGGTCGCCTAGGCCAGCGCCCACCTGTACCTGACCGGCGACACATCGGCCATCGTGTTCTCCCACGGTCGACCGGTCGGCGTCGTGATGGAAGCCCCGCTCACCGGCGCGGTCGATGCCGGCGAGGCCGACGCCCCGGTGGGCTCGGTCATGGACTACGTGGCCGTGCCGGCAGGCGCGGCCGCGGGCGGCCAGTCTCCCGCCCCGACGCGGCGAAGTGACGAAGGTCCCTGGTCGGGGGCGTGGCAAGGCCGCACACTGCCGGCATGCAGTTCCCGCACTTCCGGCGTGCCGGCGGTCGACCTGGTGGCCGACGGCGGGGTCCGGTGTCGCCGACGCCCTCCGGGGAGGGCGTCGCGACCGCCGACGAGGTCGCCGCCTTCCTCGCCGGCCGCCTTGTGGACCACTACGCGGCCACCGCGCACAGCATCCCGCCGTGGGCGGTTCTCAACCGGCTCGCTCATGCCGACCGCTCCGAGCTTGCCAGGCTGCTCACCGGCCGCGTCGGCGTGCGGGTCGCGTGGGCGGGGCCGGAACGCATCATCGCAGCCCATCTGCTGGTCCGGGCGCCGACGCCCGAGGCACTGCGCTGGGTCCAGCGAGAGGTGCTGGTCCCACTCGAGCTCGGGCTCATCGCCCGGTGGCAGCCGGAGCGACTCGGCATCGACGAGGTCCTCGAGGCGGCGGTCGACGCACTCTGGACGTCCCCCGCGACCAAGGACCCGAGTCACTAGCTGGTTCCCATCCCGTGGTTCACGAGCGGTGATGGGGACGCTCGTGACGTGGGCCTTCTCCTCCTCGGCCGACAGGTGCGCTCGCCCCGTCCCGCGCTGGTCCCGCGGCGGTCCCGCGAATCAGGGCATCCAGCGGGTATCCGCGGTCAACGGCGGTCAACGCCGGGTGACCGGCGGGCGAGCGAAATCCCTAGTGAGGGCCGCTCTAGCCCGGGTGGGGGTGTGGGGCTAGCTGGAATCGAACCAGCGACCTCACCCTTATCAGGGGTGCGCTCTAACCGACTGAGCTATAGCCCCGGGACGCGAGCGCGACAGGTTATCGCTGTGGTTGGGGGGGCGGCGAGCTCGATCGGGGGCGGCGGACAGGTTCCTTCACGATGGTGTGGCGGAGGCCGCCCGTGAGCTCGTTGAGCAGGTTGATCAGGACCGTGAGGAGCACGTTGCCGATGGAGCCGGCGGTCACCAGGATGGCTCCGCCGATGGCGGCGGCCTTGAACAGGGTGCCGTCGTCGATCTTGAAGCCGCCCACGAGGACCTGGCCCTCGGCGCAGTCGTCGTCCTCCTCGAACTCGGTGCCCGCCGGCAGCTCGGCCTTGGCGGTGCACGTGCCGTAGGCGCCCATGCGGGTAACGAAGCTCTCGACCTGGTCGACGGTGCCCACCGAGCGGCCGGCGTTGTAGAGCAGTGTGCCGGCCACGAGGATGATCAGCCCGAGAGACAGGTAGAACAGCGCCGAGATCTTGAACACCGACCACGGGTCGATCGACCACAGGCGCTGGTTGACCCGCAGTCCCCGGCGCGACGCCCGGTCGGCCCGGGTCGAGTGACGGCCTCGGCGGCGAGGACCCGAGCCACCCGGCGGCACCAGCACCGGAGGCGGGGGCGGCTCGGCGGTGGGGCCCGGCGTGGTCGGGGGGGCGATCACAGGCGGAGCCGGGATGGCGTTGGTGGTGGCCTCGCCGCCGCCCGACGGGGCGGACGGGGCGGACGGGGCGGGGGGAGCCGCCACCGCGGAAGTGCCCGCGGGCGGGGTACTAGACCGCGGAGCCGGGTCAGGTGGGTGCTGGGAGTGGCCGTTCCCGCCGCTGTCAGGCGCCGGCGGCCCATGGGCCGCAACGACCCCGTGATCCTGGCCGCCGGTGGTGACTCCGGACGTTTCAGCCGGCATCGTCCGGAGTCTACGGCGTGTGTCCGGAGTCTGGCACCGATCCCCGCGCTCTGCAGGCGTGACACTACGCAACGGACGAGCCTTGACGCCCCCGGTGGCGGGACGGCAAGGACCCGGCGAAGTCCACGCCCGGGACCGCCCGACGGCCCCGAGCCCGGGCCTCGGCCTCGACGGCGCCCACGCGCACCCGGACCACCACCTCGTCCGCCTCCCGACGAAACGAGACCAGCTCGGCGCCGTTGGCCACCGCCAGGCGCCGGGCCGCGTCCTCGCCCTCGGCCGCACCGGCCAGGGCCGCCGCGTCGGCCGCACTGGACGCCCGGGCCCGGTCGGCCAGCGCCTCGGCCGCGGGCACGAGTGCCACCAGGGCCGCGACCACCAGCACCATCAGCGCCGCGGCCAGCGGGACGACCTGACCGGCATCGCCGGCCACGCCTCGTGGCGCCCATCGACCGGCATCGCTCACCGGTCCGGCGTGCATAGAACGAACCATGGGTACCTCCCCCGCGCCCGGGCGCGACGGACCAGGCGCACAACGACTGTCGGATGTCGGGGGGAAAGACCCGGTGGGGTCAGTCGTCGTCGGCGGTCAGGACCGGAGCGACGGCGGCCACGCTCTGGCCGGCGTCGAGGTTCATGACCCGCACGCCCGTGGCGTCGCGGCCTTGCGACGACACGTCCCGCACTGCCATGCGGATGAGCGTGCCCGACGAGGAGATGACGAAGATCTCGTCATCGATACCGACCATGAAGGCCGCGACCACCGCGCCCTTCTTGGCCGTGAGCTTGATGCCACGCACACCCTGGCCGCCGCGACCCTGGCTGTTGAACTTGTCGAGCTGCGTGCGCTTGCCGTAGCCCGCATCGGTCACCAGCAGCAGGGCCACCTCCGGCCGGGCCATGTCACAGGACACGACCTCGTCGCCCGCCCGCAGCTTCATGCCCCGGACTCCGGCCGCCGCCCGGCCCATCGACCGCACGTCGTCCTCCGAGAACCGGATGGTCATGCCCGACCGGGCCAGCATGAAGATGTCGTCGCTGCCGTTGGTGGGGATGACCTTCACCAGCTCGTCGCCGCCGCGCAGGTTGATGGCGATGAGCCCGCTGCGCAGCGACGAGTCGTACTCGTTGAACCGCGTCTTCTTCACCTGGCCCTGCCGGGTGGCGAAGAACAGGTAGGGGTGCGTCTCGTAGTCGCGGGTGTCGATGACCGCCTGGATGCGCTCGTCCGGCTGCAGCGGCAGCAGGTTCACGATGGCCGTGCCCCGGGCGGTGCGGTCCTTGCGCGGGATCTCGTGCGCCTTGAGCCGGTACACCCGGCCCCGGTTGGAGAAGAACAGCAGGTAGGCGTGCGCGGTGGTGGTGAGGATGTGGGTGACGTAGTCGTCGTCCCGCAGCTTGGCGCCGGCCACACCCCGCCCGCCCCGGCCCTGCGCCCGGAATGTGTCGGAGGGCACGGTCTTGACGTAGCCCCGCTGCGACATCGTGAAGACCAGCTCCTCGTCGTCGATGAGGTCTTCGATGTCGATGTCGCCGCCGTCGTAGGTGATCTCGGAGCGACGGTCGTCGCCGAAGCGCTCGCGCACATCGGCCAGCTCGTCCTTGATGACGGCGAACAGCCGAGCCTCGTCGGCCAGGATCGCCTCCAGCTCCGCGATCGTGGCCCGCAGCGACTCCAGCTCGGTCTCGAGGTCGATGCGCGCCAGCCGGGTGAGCTGGCCCAGCCGCATGTCCAGGATGTGCTCGGCCTGGTCGAGCGAGAACTCGAACGGCTCGGCCATCAGCCCGGTGCGGGCCGCGGCCCGGTCGTCGGAAGCGCGGATGAGGGCGATGACCTCGTCGATGACGTTGATGGCCTTGAGCAAGCCCTCGACCAGGTGCTCGCGGCGCCGCGCCTTGTCCAGGCGAAACTGGCTGCGGCGCCGGATGACGTCGACCTGGTGATCGATGTAGGCCTGCAGCATCTGCACCAGGTTGAGCGTGCGCGGCACGCCGTCGACCAGCGCCACGGTGTTCACCGCGAAGTTGGTCTGCAGCGGCGTGTGCTTGTACAGGTTGTTGAGGATGACGAGCGCAGGCGCGTCCTTCTTGAGCTCGATGACGAGCCGGGTCTCGCCGGCCGCCGACTCGTCGTTGACGTCCGCGATGCCCTCGATCTGGCGGGACTCGACCAGCTCCTTGATCTTCACCGCGGTGGCCGAGATCGACGCCTGGTAGGGCATCTCGGTGACCACGATGCGATCGCGCTGGCGGCCGGTGCCCTCGACGATCTCGGTGCGGGCCCGCACCCGGATGGAGCCGCGGCCGGTGCGGTAGGCGTCCATGATCCCGGCCCGGCCCATGATGAGGCCGCCCGTGGGGAAGTCGGGGCCCCGGACGAACTGCATGAGGTCGTCGGGAGTGGCGTCGGGATGGTCGATGAGGTGGACGACGGCGTCGATGGCCTCGCGCAGGTTGTGGGGCGGAATGTTCGTGGCCATGCCCACCGCGATGCCCTGGCTGCCGTTGACCAGCAGGTTGGGGAACCGGGCCGGCAGCACCACCGGCTGCACGAACTCGCCCGAGTAGTTGTCGACGAAGTCGACGGTCTCCTCGTCGATGTCGGCCAGCATGACGTCGCCCGACAGCAGGGCCAGCCGGCACTCGGTGTACCGCGAGGCGGCAGGCCCGAAGTCGGGGGAGCCGAAGTTGCCGTGCCCGGCCACCAGCGGGTGGCGCAGCGTGAAGTCCTGCGCCATGCGCACGAGCGCGTCGTAGATGGCCCCGTCGCCGTGCGGGTGGAACTTGCCCATCACCTCGCCGGTGACACGGGCGCACTTCATCCAGCCGCGGTCGGCACGCGCGCCGACGTCGTGCATACCCCACAGGATTCGCCGCTGGACCGGCTTGAGGCCGTCGCGCACGTCGGGCAGGGCCCGGGCGGTGATGACAGTCATGGCGTAGTCCAGGAACGAGCGCTCCATCTCCTCCTGGATCTCGATGGGCTCGATGGCCAGGCGGCCGCGCTCTACGCCGTTCTCGTCGCCGGTGGGGGGAGTCATGTTCTCGTCAGGCATGAGGTCTCAGATGTCGATGAAGCGAACGTCGTTGGCATTGGTCTGGATGAAGTGCTTGCGCATCTCCACGTCCTCGCCCATGAGGATGGACAGCACCTCGTCGGCCAGCGCCGCCTGCTCGACGTTGACCTGCAGCAGCGTGCGGCGAGCCGGGTCCATGGTGGTGAGTCGCAGCTCCTCGTGGTCCATCTCGCCGAGGCCCTTCAGGCGCTGGAACTCCTTGCGATGGTTGGGGCGCTCCTCCAGGAAGCGGGCCTTGGCCGCGTCGTCCTTGAGGTACACCTTCTCCTTGCCCACCTCGGTGGAGTAGAGCGGCGGCTCGCACAGGTAGATGTGACCCTGCTCGACCAGCGGCTTCATCTGCCGGAAGAAGAACGTGAGCAGCAGCGTGCGGATGTGGGCGCCGTCGACGTCGGCATCGGTGAGGATGCAGACCTTGTCGTAGCGCCGCTTGTCGAGGTCGAACTCGTCGCCGAGCCCGGCCCCGATGGCCGAGATCAACGTCTGGATCGCCTCGTTCTTCAGCATCTTGTCGATGCGGGCCCGCTCGACGTTGAGGATCTTGCCCCGGAGGGGCAGGATCGCCTGGGTCGCAGGATCGCGGGCCTGGACCGCCGAGCCGCCCGCCGAGTCACCCTCGACGATGAACAGCTCGCGCTCCTCGCGGATCTTCGACGAGCAGTCCTTGAGCTTGTCCGGCATGCCCGCCCCGTCGAGCAGCGTCTTGTTGCGCACGACGTCGCGCGCCTTCTTGGCCGCGGCCCGGGCCTGGGCGGCGGCGATGCTCTTGCGGACGATCTTGTTGGCCTCGGTGGGGTTCTCCTCCAGCCAGTCGCCCAGCTTCTCGTTGGTGGCCCGCTGGACGAGCGTCTTCATGACGGTGTTGCCCAGCTTCGCCTTGGTCTGGCCTTCGAACTGGGGGTCGCGCAGCCGGACCGAGATGATGGCGGTGATGCCCTCGCGGATGTCCTCGCCGGCGAGGTTGGGATCCTTCTCCTTGAGCTGGTTCTTGGCCCGGGCGTACTTGTTCACCGCGGTGGTGAGGGCCGCCTTGAAGCCCTCTTCGTGAGTGCCACCCTCGATGGTGTTGATGCCGTTGGCGAAGCTGTGGATGCCGTCGGTGTTGAACCCGGTGTTCCACTGGAACGCCACCTCGACCTCGGACGTGTCGTCCTCGTCGGCCAGGTAGCCGACCTTGGAGAACAGGCTCTCCTTGGTCTTGTTGACATGCTTCACGAAGTCGACGATGCCGCCGGCGTACTTGAAGATCACCGGCTCGGTGTCATGGCCCGGGCGCTCGTCGCGGAAGCGGATCTCGAGGCCCCGGTTGAGGAACGCCATCATCTGCAGCCGCTCGATGATGGTGCGGGCCGAGAACTCGGTCGTCTCGAACACCGTGGGGTCGGGCCAGAACGTGACGGTCGTGCCGTGGCGCGGCTCCCGCCGGCCGTTGCGCGGCGCCTCGCCCACCACCCGCAGCTTGCCCTGGGGCTTGCCGCCGTCGGCGAAGTCCATCTGGTAGCGCTTGCCGTTCCGGTCGACCTCGACGGTGACCTTGCGGGACAGCGCGTTGACCACCGACACGCCGACGCCATGCAGCCCGCCGGAGACCTTGTAGCCGTCGCCGCCGAACTTGCCGCCGCCGTGGAGCTTCGTCAGCGCGATCTCGACGCCCGAGATCTTGTGGACGGGGTGGATGTCGGTGGGGATGCCACCGCCGTTGTCGATGACCCGGCACCCGCCGTCGGCCAGCAGGATCACGTCGATGCGGTCGGCGCGGCCGGCCATGGCCTCGTCGACCGAGTTGTCGACCACCTCCCAGACGCAGTGGTGCAGGCCCGACGGGCCGGTCGAGCCGATGTACATGCCAGGGCGCTTCCGGACCGGTTCCAGGCCCTCGAGGACCTGCATGTCCTTGGCCCCGTAAGAGGTGCTTCCTTGCGGCAAGGCGCGCCCTTCCATGAGGTCGATTCCCTACGAGCGGGCGACCGGCGCCGGATCGGCTTTTGCCTGGTCAGCCCCGCTAATCACAACAAGTTGAGTCTACCAGAGGGGTGAGACAATCCCGACCATCCTGACCCCGCGGTCAGGGCCGCTCACCAGGGCGGCGAGGTGGCCTCGGACCACGGCTCCGGCGCTCGACGCGAACCTCCACGCGGCTCACGTGGCGGTCCCCGGCCAGCTCGGCCAGGCGGCCGACCAACTGGGGCTCGAGGAAGCGGATGTGCGTCGTCAGGGCGGGGTCGTCGCACATCACCACGAGCGTCGTCCCGTCGATGGCGACCGGTCGGGTGCGGGCCGCCATGGTCTCGCCCACGACCTCGGCCCAGCGGTCGAACACGACCTCGACACCGGCCCGCGACGGCGAGCCCAGGCGTCCGAGGACGCGGTCGATGGTGTCACCCACCCGCACCGGAGATGTGGGTGCGCCCGGGAGAGGCCGCCATGCCATGCGCCCAGTCAACCAGACGGCGCCCGCCCGAGGGTGGCGCTTCCCCGGGCGATCAGGCTCGGATCTCGCCCCCGGCGAGGTGCAGCACCAGGTCCGGCTCCGCGTCAGGAGGAAGGCCGCTCGCGGTCGTCAAGAGCGTCTGGCCGGCCGGCAGATGCGCCAGGAGCGCTGCGCTGCGCTCGGGGTCCAGCTCGCTGAACACGTCGTCGAGCAACAGCACCGGCGGCGTGCCGGTCTCAGCCGTGACGACATGGTGGGCCGCCAGCCGCAGCGCCAGCGCGAGGGTCCGCTGCTCGCCCTGGCTGGCCTGGGTGCGCGCCGGAGCGTCGCCGATCGACAGCGCCACCTCGTCGCGATGCGGGCCCAGCGTCGATACGCCTCGCCGCACGTCGTCGCTCCTCGCCGCGGCCAGCGCCGCGCTGAGCGCCGACTCCAGCGCGGCGCGCCGATCCTCCCCCGAGACGCCCGGGACCGGCGCCCACGCCGCCTCGTAGTCCGCCGCCACCGACGCGGGCCGGCGCGCCAGGGCGTCATAGGTGGAGGCCAGCACCGGCCTCATGCGGTCGAGCAGGTCCATGCGGGCAGCCACCAGCGCCGCACCGGAGGACGCCAGCTTCGTATCCCACACGTCGAGCGTGAACGCCGCGCCCTCGTCCAGCCGCCCCGCCGCCTGGCGCAGCAGGGCGTTGCGCTGGCGCAGCACCCGGTCGACCTCCACCCGGAGCGCGTCGTTGCGGGGATGCAAGCTGACCAGCGCGTCATCGAGCAGCCGGCGCCGCTCCCCCGGCCCGTCCTTGACGATGGCGAGGTCGTCGGGCGTGAACACCGACACCCGCAGCGAGCCGAGCAGGTCCCGGGCCCGGCGCAGCGGCTGCCGGTTGACCTGCACCCGGTTCCGGCCGGCCGCCGACAGCTGGGCCTCGATGAGCAGCTCGCGGCCCTCGCGCTCGGCCAAGGTCCGCACCACCGCGTACGGCGCGCCCCGGCGCACCAGTGCCTCGGTGGGCGCGCCCCGGAACGACGACAGCGTGGCCAGCCAGGCCAGCGCCTCCAACAGGTTGGTCTTGCCTTCGCCGTTGGCCCCGACCAGGGCCGTGAGCCCGGGAGCGAGGTCGATCTGTGCCGATGCGTAGCTGCGGTAGTCGGTCAGCCAGAGAGTGCGGACCTGCACGCGCTCAGCTCACGCGCACCGGCATGAGCAGGTAGAGGAACTCGGGGTGCTCGGGGCTCTTCACCAGCGCGGGCTTGAGCGAGTCGATGGACTCGATGGTCACCTCGTCGCCGGGCAGCACCTCGATGCCCTGCAGCAGGTAGTCGGGGTTGAACGCCACGGTGAGCTCGGTGCCCTCGTACTTGGCGTCGAGCGATTCGTGGGCCTGGCCCACATCCTGGGTGACCGCCACCAGGTCGAGCCCGTCACTGGTCATGGCCAGCCGCACCGGCGTCGCTTCGCGGGCCAGCAGCTTGACCCGGCGCACGCCCTCCAGCAGCGCCTCCCGGCTGACGGTCAGCCGGTTGGGATGCTGGCTGGGGATCAGGCCGCGGTAGTTCGGGAAGTCACCCTCGATGAGCATGGTGGTCAACCGCACGTCGCCGGCCTCGAAGCTGGCATCGCGCTCGCCCAGCCGTAGCGTGAGCTGGTCCACTCCGGTGAGCACCTTGGTGAGGTCGTTGAGCGCCCGCGACGGCACCAGCACCGACTGGCCCTCGGCCAGCACCGACTGGCCCGGCAGGTCCCGGACCGCCAGGCGGTAGGAGTCGGTGGCGACCAGGCGCAACCCGCCCTCCTCGGCCGACACCAGCACGCCGGTCAGGATCGGGCGGGCGTCGTCCGAGGACGCGGCCGGGACCACCTGGCGCAGCGCCGCGGCGAGCTCGCCGGCGTCGATGGTGACGCCATCGGCCACGGGCTCGGGCAGCCGGGGGAACTCGTCGACGGGGAACACCCGCAGCGTGAACTCCGAGCGGGCCGCGGTGATGCGGGCCTGCTCGCCGTCCACCTCGACCTCGGCGGCGCCGGGCGGCAGGGAGCGCACGACGTCGGACACCAGCCGGGCGGGCAGCACCGCGCTGCCGTCCTCGCGGCCGCTGACGCCCTCCCGGATGGAGACGGAGATGGTCAGCTCGAGGTCGTGGCCGGTCAGGGTCAGGGTGCCGCCGGCAAGATCCGCCTTGATGCCCGCCAGCACCGGCAGCGCGCCGCCGCGGCTGGCCGTGGCTCGGCCCGCGGTGCCCAGGGCTTCGACGAGGACGTCACGCTCGCATCGGAACTTCACGCCGTCGCTCTCTTTCTCTGCCGTTGTAGATGTATGACAACCAGAGGTAGTAGTAGGGGGTGTGGATTGTGGATGACTGATCGTCCGCCCTGCTCAGCGGCCCTATCGCCGTCCCCGTCCTGTCCCCAGGCTCCCACAGCCGGAGGGGTGCGCGCGTGATGCGGCTGGGGATGGTCGACGGCCCGTCCCCTGCCGTTCACGACCCGTCCACAACCTGTCCCCCGGGTTGTCCACCGCGGCGTCGGTCCGTGGTCAGTCACCCTGGCGAACCGCCTTCATCAGGCGGGTGACCTGGTCGTAGATCTGGCGGTCCTTGGACATGAGCGCGCCGATCTTCTCGACCGCGTGGATGACGGTGGTGTGGTCCCGCCCCCCGAACTCGCGGGCGATGTTGGGGTAGGACAGCTCGGTCAGCTCGCGCATGGTGTACATGGCGATCTGGCGGGCGGTGACCAGCGGGCGCTGGCGGTGCTTCGACTTCAGCTCCTCGACGGTGAAGCCGAACTGGGCGGCCGCTTCCTCCAGGATGAGCTGCGGGGTGATGGGGCGCGGCTGGTTCTCGCTCAGCAGGTCGGCCAGGACCTGGGTGGCCCGTTCCACCGTGATGGGCTCGTGGGTGAGGCTGGCGAAGGCCGAGACCCGGATCAGCGCGCCCTCCAGAACCCTGATGTTGTCCTTGATGTTGGCGGCGATGAACTCCAGCACCTCGGGCGGGATGCGGGCGGTCTCCAGCTCGGCCTTCTTACGCAGGATGGCCAGGCGGGTCTCGAGCTCAGGCGGCTGGATGTCGGTGAGCAGGCCCTGCTGGAAGCGGCTGCGCAGCCGGTCCTCGAAGCCGATCTGGTCCGGGGCCCGGTCCGAGGACAGCACGATCTGGCGGTTGGTCTGGTGCAGGTGGTTGAAGGTGTGGAAGAACTCCTCCAGCGTCTCCTGCTTGCCCTGGAAGAACTGCACGTCGTCGACCAGCAGCACGTCGATGTCCCGGTAGCGCCGCTTGAAGGCGTCGCGGGAGTCGGAGTGCATGGAGTCGATGAACTCGTTGAGAAAGGTCTCGGAGGTGACGTAGCGCACCCGGTAGGCCGGGTAGTTGTCGTTCACGTAGCTGGCGATGGCCTGCAGCAGGTGGGTCTTGCCCAGCCCGGCGTCGCCGTACACGAACAGTGGGTTCCAGCGCCGGGCCGGCATCTCGGCCACGGACTGGGCGGCAGCGTGGGCGAAGCGGTTCGACCCGCCGATCACGAAGTTCTCGAACGTGTAGCGGGGGTTGAGCTCGATGTCGCCCACCCGGGTGGGCAGGTCCCGTTCCCGGGCGGGCCGGTCGAGCGGGCCGCCGTTGCCGGCCGGCGACGCCCCCGCGGTGTGCGAGGGCGCCGGCGGGGGTACGGTCCACAGGGCCGGAGGTTCCGGGGGCTCGATCCGCAGGACCAACTCGACGTGCGGGGCCCCGGCCTCGGCCAGGGCGTCGCGCACGAGGCCGAGGTAGCGGCCCTCGATGCGTTCCTTGGCCAGGGCGCTGGCAACGCCGAGGGTGAGATGGTGGCCGTCGTAGTTCACTGCCCGCACGCCTTCGAACGCGGTGTGCCACACAGGATCGGACACCTGCGCCCGCAGGAGCGTTGCGCACATGGACCACAAACGGTGCGCATCGCTGATCACGTCAGACCATCCTCCTGGGTCGCGCAGGTCATCCACAACACCATCCACACTTGTGGATGACCGCACAAGCACTTGACGCCAGGTAGCCGACAGGTGTCGGGGAGTCGCCGCCGACCGCCGGTCGGCGCGCTTGCGTCCCCGGCACTGGCTGCCCGACCCGGGGGGTCGGGGTCGACGCAACGTAGCACCGGCACCGGGTTCCGACCAGCGTCATCCACAGGGTGGGGAACCATCCCTGGGGGTGGGATGTGGACGGCGTACCCTCAGGGGTGGCAAAAGACACGCTGCGCGCGTGGTGATAGACGCGGGCCGGTTGGCGCAATCGGCCCGTTGGGCTCTAGCGTTGACCCGGCACCGACGCGGGTGCTCCGCCGCCGCGCGTCGTCGAGTTGGTTTATCCCGCCGCTGGCCCCGCGACGAGCGAGGAGGCCGCGTGGCCGAGGAGGCAAAAGGTGAAGCGCACGTATCAGCCGAACAACCGGAGACGAGCGAAGCGGCACGGCTTCCGGTCCCGGATGTCGACCCGAGCCGGCCGGGCGATCCTCCGAACCCGGCGCCGGAAGGGCCGCGAGCGCCTTTCGGCCTGATCGGCAGGGTCGGTGACCGTGCAACGTTCGAAGCGCTGCGGCGTGACGGGCGGAGGGCACGGCGTGGGCCGATGACGGTCGTCTACCTGCCTGGCGGGGATGACGTCCGGGTCGCCTATGCCATCGGCCGCAAGGTCGGGCCCGCCGTCGTGCGCAACCGCGTCCGGCGTCGCCTGCGGGAGGCCGTGCGAGAGCTCGACCGGACGACGGGCGGGCTGGCGCGCGGCGCCTACCTCGTGACGGTGCGTCCGGAGGCGACCGAATGTACTTATCGCGAACTGCGCGATGACCTGGGGCGCGCATGCGCTGCTGTGAGTGGCGAGGCCGGCCGATGAGCCCGGTAGCCCGCTTCCTCCACGGCGGCGTCCGCCTCTACCAGCGGGCGACCTTGGGGCGGCCCACGCCCTGCCGGTACGTCCCGACGTGCTCGAACTACGCCCTCGATGCCTTCGAGCACCACGGCGCCGTGCGGGGCAGTGCCCTGACGATCCGCCGGCTGTCCCGATGCCACCCCTGGGGTGGTCACGGATGGGATCCCGTTCCTGAAGGAAAGCACCACTGATGCTAGACGGTCTGTTCCAGCTGGTCTCCGGCACTCTCAACTTCTTTTACACACTCATTCCCAACTATGCCATCGCCATCGCGCTGCTGACCTGCGTGGTGATGCTGATCACGACGCCGCTCACGCTCAAGGGCACGCGCTCGATGATCGAGATGCAGCGGCTGCAGCCGCAGATCCGCCGGCTCCAGGTGCAGTACAAGGACGATCGCGCCAAGCTCAACGAAGAGCTGATGGCGTTCTACCGGGAGCACGAGATCAACCCGGTGGGCGGGTGCTTGCCGCTGCTGATCCAGGCGCCGGTGTTCTCGATCCTCTTCTACGTGGTGCGCGGGCTCACCAACCAGGCCAAGTTCCTGGGCGTCCAGCAGCTGCTGAAGAGCGACTTCTACCCGGCGGCTCAGATCACGGCGGGCTTCAAGCCGAAGTACCTGCACCCTTCGGACGAGCTGTACCAGTCGCTCCTCGGCAAGACCGAGATGAACGCGATCGGCAAGGATCACTTCGACCTGTCGATCTCGGCGATCGAGGCGCTGTCCAAGGGCTTCCTGGTGGCGCTGCCGTACATCCTGCTGGTGGCGATGATCGCCTTCCTGAGCTGGTACCAGCAGCGCCAGATCATGGGGCGGAACGCCAACGCCGAGGTCAACCCGCAGCAGCAGATGATGATGCGGATCGGCCCGGCCCTGTATGTGTTCTTCGCC
>DASRJN010000468.1:0-3447 GCA_035649455.1 Acidimicrobiales bacterium | reverse complement strand
CCGCAGTCCTCGCTGACGATGTAGCGCAGCAGGGTGACCAGGCCGGTCTCCGGGTCCACCTCGCACGTGCACACGTGGGTGGCGTTGGCCCAGACGCTCATGGCGCGGGCGTGGTAGCGGCCGCTGGCCTCCAGCCCCGGCGGCACACCGTCAGGCAGCGAGGCGGGCTCGAAGTAGGCGGCCGCCGCGATGTCGGCGAGGGACAGGCCGGCGGCCGGTGTGCCGCGCACGCTCGCCCGGCTGCCCGCCAGCTCGATGTCGTCGGGTGCCGCTTCGAGCTTGTGGGCGGCGATGGCCACGATGCGATCGCGCAACCCGGCCGCGGTCTCGGCCACCGCGCCCGCCAGCATCGGGCCGCTGCGGCTGCCGCCGGTGCCGGCGCCGAACGGGGTGACGGCGGTGTCGCCCTGGATGGTGTTCACGTCGGCGATGTCGCAGCCGAGGGCGTCGGCGACGAGCTGGACGACCGTGGTCTCCAGGCTGTTGCCGCACGACCCGCCGGCGACGTACACGTTCACCGCGCCCGACGGCTCGATGCGGATGGTGGCCCCCTCGGTGCCGTAGAAGCCCATCCCGGTGGCGGTCGGCTCGATGTAGCTGCTGGTGCCCAGGCCCAGCAGGCGGCCGGTGGCCCGAGCGTCGGCCTGCTGGCGGCGGAAGCCGTCGAGGTCGAGGAGGCCGAGGGCGTGCTCGAAGGTCTCCAGCGGCGTCACGTCGCTGTAGGCCATGCCGCTGGCGTTGGTGTACGGCAGCTCGCCGTGGCGCAGCAGGTTGCGGCGGCGCAGCTCGATCGGGTCGATCCCCGCCTGCCGGGCGGCGATGTCGAGCACCACTTCGCGGGCGACCGACTCGAACTGCCACGGGCCCCGGTAGGCGGTGCGGCCCACCGTGTTCGAGTACAGGCCGGTGTAGCTGAAGCGAGCCTTCGGGACCCGGTAGGCCCCGGGGAAGAACACCCCGACCGCCGCCCCGGCGTGCACCGGCCACGGCATCGGGTAGGCGCCGACGTCCTGCACGTGGTCGATCTCGGCGGCAACCAGCGCGCCGTCCTCGTCGAGCGCCACCCGCACGGTGGCGTGCTCGTGGCGGGACTGGCCCGCGGTCAGCAGGTTCTCGCGGCGGTCCTCGATCCACTTGAGCGCACCCGGGACCTTGCGGGCCGCCAGCAGCACGCACATGTCCTCCCGCATGGGCAGCACCTTCTGGCCGAAGCCGCCGCCGGTGTCGCGGGCGATGACCCGCACGCGGTGCTCGGGCAGGCCCAGCAGCCGGGCGCCGAACATGCGCACCTCGTGGGGGGACTGGGTGCTGGCCCACACCGTGAGCTCGCCGCCGGCCGCCTCCCACTCCGCCACCAGGCCGCGGGTCTCCATCGGGACCGGCAGATAGGCCTGCTGGTGGATCGTCGCCGAGGTCACGTGAGCTGCGCTGTCGAACGCGGGCGCCAGCATCTCGGCCGGCATCCCGCCGATCTCCCCCGCCACGTTGCCGGGGTACGCCTCGTGCACGAGGTGCTCCGACTCCCGGGCGGTCCGGTAGTCGACCACCGGGGGCAGCGGGTCGAGGTCGAGGGCCACCAGGTCGACGGCGTCCTCGGCCACGTAGCGGTCGACGGCCACCACCAGCGCCACCGGGTCGCCCACGAAGCGGACCTCGCCCTCGGCCAGCGGCGGCTTGGGCGGGTCGGGCATGGCCGCGCCCATGGACGTGTACCACGACTCGTGCACGTCGGGGTTGAGGTCGGCCGCCACGAACACGGCCACCACGCCCGGCAGCCCCAGGGCGGCCGCAGGGTCCACGCCCACGATGCGCGCCCGCGCCATGGGGCTGCGCACGAAGCAGGCGTGGAGCATGCCGGGACGGACCACGTCGTCGACGAAGGTGCCGTGCCCGGTGAGCAGGCGCGCGTCCTCGACGCGGGCGATGCGGGCGCCGGCGTAGCGCGTGGTGCCGGCGGTGAGGGTGGGTTGGTCCACTGTCAGACGAACGTAGGCAACGTCTCGTAACCGCGCACGGTCGACGTGGGGGCCAGGCGGGCGTTGGGCAGGTCGACCTCCCACTCGGGGAAGCGCTTGAGGATCTCCTCCAGGGCGATGCGGCCCTCCAGGCGGGCGAGCGCGGCCCCGAGGCAGTAGTGGATGCCGTAGCCGAAGGCGACGTGGGCGCCGATCTCGCGATGGATGTCGAACGTGTCACCGTCGGGGAAGCGGCGGTCGTCGCGGTTGGCCGAGGCGGCGAGGAGCATCATCACGCTGCCCGCCGGGAGGGTCCGGCCGTGGACCTCGACGTCAGCGGCCACGTAGCGGGCGATGTGCGGGCCGGGTGGCTCGAAGCGCAGCAGCTCCTCGATGGCGTTCGGGATGAGCGACGGGTTCTCGGCCAGCTCGCGCCGCTGGTCGGGATGGTCGCCCAGCACCTTGCCGGCCCAGCCGATGAGCTTGGTGGTCGTCTCCGAGCCGGCGCCGGCCACCACCGCCACGTAGGTGAGGATCTCCTCGCGGGTGAGGCGCCGCACCGTGCCGGTCTCGTCCTCGAACTCGGCCTGGAGCAGCTGGGTCATGATGTCGTCCGAGGGGTGCTCGATGCGCCAGTCGAGGTAGTCGGCGAACAGCGAGCCGTCGTCGATGGCCTTCTTGCGGACCTGCATCGGCTTGCCGGCCTCGGTGCGCAGCCGGGCGTCGGCGTTGTTCCGCACCTGGAGCTGCGACTCCTCGTCGGGGATGCCCAGCAGCGTGCAGATCACCCGGGCCGGCATGTCGGCCGAGAGGTCGGCCACGAAGTCGAACCGGTCGCCGCCCACCAACGGATCCAGATAAGCGGTGCACATCGCGCGGATGTCCGGCTCGAGCGCCGCCATCTTGCGCGGGGTGAACACCCGCGCGAGCAGGCGCCGGTGCATGGTGTGGATCGGCGGGTCCGAGAAGATGAGCACGCCGGACGGCATCTCGATGTCGGCCCGGATGACCTCCAGGATGCCGCCGCGCCCGGAGATGAGATGCGTGTAGTCGGCGAGGCCGCGCTCGACGTCCTCGTAGCGGCTCACCGCCCAGAAGTCGTACGGCTCGTTGTAGTAGAGGGGTGCTTCCTCCCGCAGCCGGCGGTACACCGGGTACGGGTCGGCGTTGATGTCGACGTCATAGGGGTCGTAGTAGAGGTCGCCGGCCACCGCGGTCGTCACTGCTGCGCTCCCTTCGGAACCACGGGCGTGGTGCTTTGCGCCGCCCACTATTGCTGCCAGTACTCTGACATGAAAATCCGGAGGGAACCAGGGAGGGACGATGGGAGAGCTGGACGGCAAGGTGGCGATCATCACCGGCGCCGGGTCGGGGATGGCGCGGGCGTCGACCCAGGTGTTCGTGCGCGAGGGCGCGCGGGTGCTGGCCGTCGACGTCAGCGGCCGGGAGAAGGAGACCGCCGACGCCCTGGGCGACGCGGTCACGCCGTTCC
>DASRJN010000467.1:0-19201 GCA_035649455.1 Acidimicrobiales bacterium | reverse complement strand
GCGGCGGCACGGTCGTCGCCACCGGCACCCCGGAGGAGATCGCGGCCCAGCCCACCAGCTGGACGGGCCAGTTCCTGGTCCCGCTCCTCACCGGCGAGCGCACCGGCGTCGGCTGAGCCGGCCGGCGGCCCGATCATGCGGCCGGCGCCAGCCCGGCGCCGGTTGGTTGCCGCCGTTCTCCGGCGGCGGGCGCAGTGGGGTCGGCTTTGCGGCCTCGGCCGAGGGCGGCGACCAGCCGGGCGGGCGCCCAGCGGTTGGGCCTAGGAGGGCGGCGACCAGCCCGGTGGGGCCAGCTCGAAGCCCTCGAAGCGGAAGCCGGGCGACACGGTGCAGCCGGCCAGCGTCCATGCGCCCGTGCTCTCGGCCGACTGCCAGGCGCCGGCGGGGACCACGGCCTGCGGCTGCTGCCCGCCGATCACGTCCGCCCCCAGGGTCACGGTGCCGGTCGGCCGGTCACCGGCCTGGACCGACAGCCGCAACGGCTCGCCGGCGTAGAAGTGCCATACCTCGGTGGCGTCGACCCGGTGCCAGTGGGAGCGCTGCCCGGCCGCCAGCAGGTAGTAGATGGCCGTGCCCGCGGGTCGCTCGCCCTCGGCCACCTCGGGGCGCCACGTCTCGCGGTACCAGCCGCCTTCGGGATGCGGCTCGAGGCCCAGCCGGGCCACGAGGCCGTCCACGGTGTCGGTCCTCACCGCCCGATAATGCCCCGCGGCCGGCGCCGGGTCGGGCGCCGCTAGCGTCCCGTGCTGCCATGTTCCCGGCCGCCGCCGACAGCCCGACGCCCGCGCCGCCCCCGCCGTCCGGCCGTCCCCTCCTGGTGGCCGTGCTCGCGGGGCTGGCCACCGTTGCCCTGGTGGTGGCCATCGTCGTGTACGTCTCCGGCGACGATGGGTCCGGGAGCCAGGACGAGACGGCCGGGAGCGCCCTCGGCTCGGTGCTCGGCGGCGCGACGATCCCCGGCAACGTCGGCACCGCCGTGCAGGACACGACGACCACCGCGGCCACCGGCCCCCAAACGGACCTGCCGCCGGTGACGATCCCGGCGGAGTCGTCGCCGCCCACGACCATCCCCGGCTCGGAGCCCACGTCCGTCCCCGGGGCGGACGGCGACCTGCCGATCTTCGCCCACCTGGTCGTCGACCTGGATCCGGGCGGTTACCAGGACTTCGCGGTCTACCTGCGCCAGGACCAGAAGTTCCAGCTGCTGTCGCTCGCCGACGACGGCATCAGCACCCACATCGAGGTCTTCGCCCCCGACGGCTCCAGCGAGGGCAGCTGGGAGGGCGGCGAGCCCGGCGTGGTCAACGGCCTGGAGTGGTTCGGCGACGAGCAGCTCCCGGCCACCGGCACCTACGTGATCCGAGTGGTCCACACCGGTGGGAGCGACGACCGCTTCGTGCTCGGCTTCTTCGGCGACGCCTAGCAGGAATCGTGGACACGAGGGCGCAGGGCGGGTAACCACATGGTGTGCTCGGACTTCCCCCCGAGGTACAGGCGCTGCTGTTCGACCTGGACGGTGTGCTGACCCGCACGGCGACGCAGCACGCGGCGGCGTGGAAGCAGATGTTCGACGACTTCCTGGCCGGGCAGGTCGATGGCGGCGGATCGCCTCAGGCCCCGTTCACCGGCCAGGACTACGACCGGTACGTCGACGGGCGGCCCCGGTTGGACGGGACCCGAGCGTTCCTGGCCTCCCGGGGCATCGAGCTGCCCGAGGGGACGCCGGCCGACCCGCCAGGGACCGCCACCGTGTACGGGCTGTCGAACCGGAAGAATGAGCTGGTGCTGGCCATGATGGCGAAGGACGGTGTCGAGGTGTACCCCGGCTCGGTGCGGTACGTGGACGAGGCGCGGCGAGCGGGGCTCAAGATGGCGGTCGTATCGTCCAGCGCCAACGCCCGGGACGTGCTCCAGAGCGCGGGGCTGGCCGACCGGTTCGACGTGGTCGTGGACGGGCGCGTGGCGCGGGAGCAGGGCCTGGCCGGCAAGCCCGCCCCGGACACGTTCCTGGCCGCGGCCCGGGCGCTCGGGGCCGGCGCGGCTGAGGCCGCGGTGTTCGAGGACGCCATCGCCGGCGTCGAGGCCGGGCGGGCCGGAGACTTCGCCCGAGTGGTGGGCGTCGACCGGGTGGGCCAGGCCGCCGACCTCGCGAGCCACGGGGCGGACGTGGTCGTGGCCGACCTGGCCGAGCTGCTCGACGAGCCCGGGCCGGCCACGGGTGGCGCCGATGCGGCGGTCGCGGCCGAAGCCGGCGGCTCGGGGGCGGCTGAGCCCGGCGGGCCGCATGAGCCCGATCCCGAGCCGGAGCAGGTCGAGCGGGGAGCGGGGTCGTCGTGACGGGGCCGGACCGGTGCTTCGCGGTCGAGCCCTGGAGCGTGACCGAGCACGAGCTGCACCTCGACGCGCTGGGGCGGACCGAGTCGGTCTTCGCCCTGTCCAACGGGCACATCGGGTTGCGGGGGAACCTGGACGAAGGCGATCCCCACGGCATCCCGGGGACGTACCTCAACTCGGTCTACGAGCTGAGGCCGTTGCCCTACGTCGAGACCGGCTACGGGTACCCGGAGTCGGGCCAGACCATCATCAACGTCACCAACGGCAAGCTGATCCGGCTGCTGGTGGACGACGAGCCGTTCGACGTCCGCTACGGGACCCTGACGTCGCACGAGCGCACGCTCGACCTGCGCGAGGGCGTCATGCGCCGCCGGGTGGAGTGGCGCTCGCCCGCCGGCGACGCGGTGCGGATCAACTCGACGCGGCTGGTCTCGCTGTCGCAACGGGCGGTGGCCGCCATCCTCTACGAGGTCGAGCCGGTGGACGACTCGCTGCGGGTGGTGGTGCAGTCCGAGCTGGTGGCGAACGAGGAGCTGCCCGACCTCGGGCGCGACCCGCGCACCGCGGCGGTGCTGGAACGGCCCCTCGTGGCCGAGGAGCACACGGCGACGGGCACCGAGGCGGTCATGGTCCACCACACCCGCCAGAGCGGGCTGCGGCTGGCGGCGGGCATGCGCCACATCATCGACGGCCCGCCCAACACCGACCTCGACCTGTGGGCCTCGGACGACGTGTGCCGGCTCACCATCGCCACCCGGCTGGCGCCGAGGGAGAAGCTGCGCATCGTGAAGTTCCTGGCCTACGGCTGGTCGAGCCAGCGGACCCGCCCGGCGCTCACCGACCAGGTGGTGGCGGCCTTGGCCGCGGCCCGTCTCACCGGATGGGACGGGTTGGTCGCCGAGCAGCGGGCGTACCTCGACGAGTACTGGGGCCACGCGGACGTCGAGCTGGAGGGCGACGCCGAGGTCCAGCAGGCGGTGCGGGTGGCGATGTTCCACATCCTGCAGGCCGGGGCCCGCGCCGAGCAGCGGCCCATCCCCAGCAAGGGCCTGACCGGGCCGGGCTACGACGGCCACACGTTCTGGGACACCGAGACCTTCGTGCTCCCCGTGCTCACCTACACCAAGCCCGAGGCCGCGGCCAACTGCGTCGCCTGGCGCCAGCTCACCCTCTCCATCGCGAAGGAACGGGCCCAGGAGCTGGGGCTGGACGGGGCCGCGTTCCCGTGGCGGACCATCCGGGGCCGGGAGTCGTCGGGCTACTGGCCGGCCAGCACCGCGGCGTTCCACATCAACGCCGACATCGCCGACGCGGTCGTGCGCTACGTCGACGCCACCCTCGACGAGGAGTTCGAGCAGGCCGTCGGCCTCGAGCTCATGGTGGAGACGGCCCGGCTGTGGCGCAGCCTCGGCCACCACGACAACGAGGGCCGGTTCCGCATCGACGGCGTGACCGGGCCCGACGAGTACAGCTCGATCGCGGACAACAACATCTACACCAACCTCATGGCCGAGCAGAACCTCCGGGAGGCGGCCGCGATGGCGGCCCGCCACCCCGAGCGGGCGGTCGAGCTGGGGGTGACGAACGAGGAGATGGCGTCGTGGCGGGACGCGGCCGAGGCCATCGTCGTGCCCTACGACGAGAAGCTCGGCGTCCATCCCCAGAGCGAAGGCTTCACCAACCACGCGGTGTGGGACTTCGCCGGCACGCCGCCCGACAAGTACCCGCTGCTGCTCCACTTCCCGTACTTCGACCTGTACCGCAAGCAGGTGGTCAAGCAGGCCGACCTGGTGCTGGCCCTGCACCTGCGGGGCGAGCGCTTCAGCTTCGAGGAGAAGGACCGCGACTTCCGCTACTACGAGGCCCTGACCGTACGGGACTCGTCGCTGTCGGCGTGCACCCAGGCGGTGGTGGCGGCCGAGCTGGGCTACCTGGAGCTGGCCCACGACTACCTGGCCGAAGCGGCGCTCATGGACCTGGAGGACAGGGCCCGCAACACCCGGGACGGCCTGCACATGGCCTCCCTGGCCGGGGCGTGGACCGCGCTGGTCGAGGGCCTGGGCGGCATGCGGGCCGACCGGGGGCGGCTGTCGTTCGCGCCCCGGCTCCCGGCCGGGATCAGCCGGTTGAGCTTCCGGGTCTGCTACCGAGGCAGCTGCCTGGTGGTGACGACCGACGGCCGCCGTGCCACCTACCGCGTGCGCGAGGGTCCGCCCGTCGAGCTGGTCCACCACGGCGAGACCGTCGAGGTGGGCGAGGACGAGGTCGAGCGGGTGATCGAGCCGCTGCCGCCCCGGCCCCGGCCCCACCAACCGGTGGGCCGCGAGCCGGAACGTCGCGGCCAGCAGGCCTGACCCCGGCCTACCTCCCGGCAGCAGCCGGGGCCGTCAGGTGATGTCGAGCATGCGCTGGAGAGCGACCCGGGCCCCCTCGGCCGTCTCGGGATCGACCGTGATCTGGTTGATCACGCGGCCCTCGAGCAGCTCGTCGAGCACCCAGGCCAGGTGGGGCTCGTCGATGCGGTTCATGGTCGAGCACGGGCAGATCAGGGGGTCGAGCGACACCACCGTCTTGTCCGGGTGCTCCTGGGCCAGCCGGTTGACCAGGTGGATCTCCGTGCCGATGGCGATCGTGGACCCGGCGGGGAGGGCGTCCAGGGCGCGGATGATGTAGTCGGTCGAGCCGACCTGGTCGGCCAGCTGCACCGTCTCGTGCGGGGCCTCGGGGTGGATCACCACGATGCCGTCGGGGTGCTCGGCCCGGAAGGCCGCGATCTGCTCGGGCCGGAACCGCTGGTGGATCGAGCAATGGCCCCGCCACAGCAGGAACGTGGCCGCCTTGGCCTCGGCCTCGCTGAGCCCGCCCAGGTCGTAGCGGGGGTCCCAGACGGCCATGTCGGCCAGGTCGTAGCCCATGGCCACGCCCGTGTTGCGCCCCAGGTGCTGGTCGGGGAAGAACAGGACCTGATCGGCGCGCCCGCCCCCGAGAGCCCAGTCCAGGACGGCCCGGGCGTTGGTCGAGGTGCACACGGCGCCGCCATGGCGTCCGACGAATGCCTTCAGGGCGGCCGACGAGTTCATGTAGGTGATCGGCACGACGCGGTCGATGTCGACGACCTCGGCCAGCGCCTCCCACGCCTCGGTGACCTCGTCGATGTCGGCCATGTCGGCCATCGAGCAGCCCGCGTTGAGGTCGGGGAGGATCACGCTCTGGTGGTCGGCGGTGAGGATGTCGGCCGACTCGGCCATGAAGTGCACACCGCAGAACACGATGTAGGACGCCTGGGGGTGCTCCTGGGCCAGCACCGACAGCCGGTACGAGTCGCCGCGGGCATCGGCCCACCGGATGACCTCGTCGCGCTGATAGTGGTGGCCGAGGATGAACAGGCGGTCGCCGAGCGTGGCCTTGGCCGCGGCGATGCGGCGGGCGAGGTCGTCGGGGGGCGCCGCGGTGTACCGCTCGGTGAGCGGGGTCTGGAGCCGAAGCATGGGTTGGAACCTCCGTCGGGTGGTTCCGGTGCTGGACGGTGGGGACAGCCCGGTCGCCTCTCCCACGGGGATGTCGTCCCCGGAACCGATATGCAGCCGGAATGCCGGGCCGGCTTGGCGCCAGTCTACGCGGTAAGGGCCTCGATGACGGACTCGTTGCGGGGGCCCGACGCAGCGTGCGCCCACCGGCGCAGGGCGGAGAGCTCGACGACCGGGCATTGCAGTGGACAACCGCGACGACGCCCTAGCGTGCAGAGCGTGGTGCAACGCCCGCCCGCCGGCACGATCCCTGATGCCCCGGGGTCCTACCAGTTCAAGGACGCCGAGGGACGCGTGATCTATGTCGGCAAGGCGCGCTCGCTGCGCTCCCGGCTGTCCAACTACTTCCAGGACCCGAGGGGCCTGCTGCCCCGGACGGCAGCCATGGTGGCGGCGGCCGAGACCGTCGAGTGGATCCAGGTCCGCAACGAGGTCGAGGCGCTCATGCTCGAGTTCAGCCTCATCAAGACCCACCGGCCCCGCTTCAACATCCGCCTGCGGGACGACAAGAGCTACCCCTTCCTGGCCGTGACCGTGGAGGACGAATGGCCCCGCCCCACCGTCATGCGGGGACGCAAGCGCAAGGGGGTGCGCTACTTCGGTCCGTATGCCCACGCCTACGCCATCCGTGAGACGCTCGACCTCTTGCTGCGCACTTTCCCCTTGCGCACCTGCTCGGACAACAAGTTCCAGCGCCACGAGAAGCTGGGCAAGCCCTGCCTGCTGTTCCACATCGAGAAGTGCTCGGGGCCGTGCGTGGGGGAGGTCGACAAGGAGACCTACCAGCGCCTCACCCAGGAGCTGCTCGACTTCCTCGACGGCGACACCGACACCATCGTGCGGCGCCTGGAGGGCCAGATGCGGGCGGCCGCCGACGAGCTGGAGTACGAGCGGGCCGCCCGAGTGCGCGACCGCCTGACCAGCGTGCGCAAGGCGATCGAGCGCCAGCAGATGGTGGCCGAGCGCAACGAGGAGCTGGACGTCATCGGCATCGCCGAGGACGACCTGGAGGCCGCGGTCCAGGTGTTCTTCGTGCGCCGCGGCCGGGTGGTGGGGCGCAAGGGGTTCGTGATCGACAAGGTGGAGGACGTGAGCCCCGGCGAGCTGGTGGGCGACATCCTCGAGGGCCTCTACGACGACCCGCCCCTCGGCGTGCCCCGCACCGTGCTGGTCCCCAGCGAGCCCGACGACCCGGAGCTGTACACCGACTGGCTGACGCTGCTGCGAGGCTCCCGGGTCGAGGTGCGGGTGCCACAGCGGGGGGCCAAACGCGAGCTGCAGGCCACCGTCACCCGCAACGCCAGCGAGGAGTTCACCCGCCACCGCCTCCGGCGCGCCAGCGACCACAACGCGCGGGCCAAGGCGCTCAACGAGCTGCAGGAGGCGCTCGGCCTGCCCGACGCCCCGCTGCGCATCGAGTGCTACGACATGAGCCACATCCAGGGCACCGACTACGTCGGGTCCATGGTGGTGATGGAGGACGGGCTGCCCCGCAAGTCCGACTACCGGCGGTTCAAGGTGCGCGGCGTCCCCGGCAACGACGACTTCGCGGCCATGGAGGAGGTGCTGACGCGCCGCCTGACCGCCTACCTGGCGGAGCGGGACCGGCCGGTGAGCGAGCGTCCCGGCAAGTTCGCCTACCCGCCCCAGCTGCTGCTGGTGGACGGGGGCAAGGGGCAGCTCAACGTGGCCGTGCGGGTGCTGGAGCAGCTGGGCCTCGCCGAGGAGATCCCGGCGGCGTCGCTGGCCAAGCGCTTCGAGGAGGTGTACGTCCCCGGGCTGGCCGACCCGGTGCGGGTGCCGCGGGGATCCGAGGCCCTCTACCTGCTGCAGCGCATCCGGGACGAGGCGCACCGGTTCGCCATCACCTACCACCGCGAGCTGCGGGGCAAGCGGATGACGGCCTCGGTGCTCGACGGCATCAAGGGCCTGGGGCCCACCCGGCGCAAGCGCCTGACCAAGGAGCTCGGCGGCGTGGCCGGGGTGAAGGCCGCCTCGGTGGACGACCTCCGGGCCCTGTCCTGGCTGCCCGACGACGTGGCGGTGGCGGTGTACGGCAAGATCCACGGTCCCGGGGCGGGGCTGCACGTGCGAGGAGCGCGGTCGTGACGGACCCCGAGATGGACCTGTCCCAGGTGTGGGAGCGGCATGCCGCCTGGTGGCAGGCCGAGTTCACCGGGGGCGCGGACGTCGAGTACGAGGAGCAGATTCTGCCGCTGGCCGGCCGGCTGCTGGCGGGGGCGCGGCGGGTGCTCGACCTGGGCTGCGGCGAGGGCCAGATCGCCCGGCTGGTGGCGCGCTCGGGCGGGGCCGAGCGGGTGGTCGGGGTCGACACGTCCGCGGCGCAGCTGGCCGAGGCGGCGCGCCGGGCCGGGGGAGTGGCCTACGCCCGGGCGTCGGCCGGGGCGCTGCCGCTCGAGGCCGGCTCGTTCGACGCGGTCGTGACCTGCCTGGTGCTGGAGCACCTCCAGGATCTCGACGGGGCCCTCGACGAAGTCGCCCGGGTGCTGCGGCCCGGAGGCCGCTTCGTGATCTTCATCAACCACCCGCTGTTCCAGACGCCTTCCAGCGGCTGGATCGACGACCACGTGCTCGACCCGCCCGAGCAGTACTGGCGGATCGGGCCGTACCTGCCCGAGTCGGTGTCCGTAGAGGAGGTCGACTCGGGGGTGCGGCTGCCGTTCTTCCACCGGCCGCTGAGCCGCTACGTGAACGCGCTGGCCGACCGGGGGCTCTACATCACCCGCATGGTCGAGCCCGCGCCGCCGCCCGGGTTCCTGGCGCGGGCGCCCCAGTACGTCGACGCCGCCACCATCCCCCGCCTGCTGCTGTTGCGGGTCGAGCGGCGGTGACCGCCACGCTCCGTATCATCTAGGGCAAATGGAAGAGTTCGTCGTCATCACCGGTCTGTCGGGCGCCGGTCGAAGCTTGGCGGCCGACGACCTCGAAGACCTGGGCTGGTTCGTCATCGACAACCTGCCGCCCGAGCTGGTGCCCAAGGTGGTGGAGCTGGCCCAGACCCCCGGCTCGGCCGTCAACCGCGTGGCGCTGGTGGTGGGCACGGGCCACTACCAGGACGAAATCCTGCCCACGCTGAGCTGGCTCCGGGCCACCGGGGCCCGCGTGCGGGTGGTGTTCCTGGAGGCATCGACCGACACCCTCGTGCGTCGCTACGAGTCGTCCCGGCGGCGCCACCCACTGTCCGGGGGCAGCGCCCAGTCCCACCTCGCGCCCGCGATAGAACGGGAACGCGTGCTGCTGGACCCGGTGAAGGCCGACGCCGACGTGGTCATCGACACGAGCACCCTCAACGTGCACGAGCTGCGCCGGCGCATGAACTCCCTGTTCGGCGGGGACGAGACCACGGCGACCATGCAGACCACCCTGCTGTCGTTCGGCTACAAGAACGGGCTGCCCCTGGACGCCGACCTCGTGTTCGACTGCCGCTTCCTGCCCAACCCCCACTGGGTGGACGAGCTGCGACCCCTCACCGGGCTCGACGAGCCGGTGCGCGACTACGTGCTCGGCCAGCCGGCCGCGGGACCGTTCGTCGACCACGTGGAAGCCCTGCTCACATCGCTGCTGCCCGCGTACGTGGCCGAGGGCAAGGCCTACCTGACCATCGCGCTGGGGTGCACGGGCGGGCGGCACCGCTCGGTGGCCATCGCCGAGGAGCTGGCGCGACGCCTCCGCCGCCATGTCCAGCGGGTGGGCGTCGTCCACCGGGACATCGACAAGTGACGCCGGCCCGCGGGCCTCGGGTCGTGGCCCTGGGCGGAGGTCATGGGCTCGCGGCCACCATCCGGGCCGTGCGGCGCTACGCGGCGACGACCACCGCGGTGGTCGCCACGGCCGACGACGGCGGCTCGACCGGGCGGCTGCGGGCCGGCCTGGACCTGCCCGCCCCGGGCGACGTGCGCCACTGCATCGAGGCCATGGCCGGGCCGCGGGGCGGGGCGCTGGCGGGCGCGCTCGACTACCGGTTCGACGGCACCGACGTCGAGGGCCATGCCCTCGGCAACCTGCTGCTCGCGGGCCTGGTCGCGTCCCTCGGGGACTTCGAGGACGCGGTCGACGAGCTGTGCCGGCTGGTGGGCCTCGATCCCGAGCGGGGCTGGGTGGTGCCTGCCACCAGCGTGCCGGTCGTGCTGCGGGGGATCACGGCCGGGGGAGACCGGGTGAGCGGCCAGGTCGCGATCGCCCGCCGGGTCGGCATCGACCGCGTCTCGGTGGACCCGCCCGACGCCCGCGCCCCCACGGCCGCGCTCGAAGCGCTCGCCGCCGCCGACCAGGTGGTCATCGGCCCCGGCTCGCTCTACACCTCGGTGCTCGCGGCGGCAGTCGTCGACGAGGTGCGCGAGGCGCTCAAGCAGGCCCGGGGCCGGCGGGTGTACGTGTGCAACGTGCGCGCCGAGGCGGGCGAGACCCGCGGCTACGACGTGGCGGCCCACGTCGCCGCACTCCGTCGCCACGGCATCGAGCCCGACGTGGTGCTGGTGCAGCGAGACGCGCTGCCCTGCGGCGACGTCGACGCCGAAGTGGTGGAAGCCGACATCGTGCGCCCGCACGGGCTGGCGCACGATCCCGGGAAGCTGGCGAAGGTCCTGCGAAGCCTGGGTCCTTGAGCAATTCCCTCCCAGTGCGAGCCGCTCTAAGGTCGCACCGGACAACCAGGTCAGCCCCGACAGGAGAGAGGCGCACGAGATGACCATCCGCGTAGGGATCAACGGTTTCGGCCGCATCGGCCGCAACTTCTTCCGGGCCGCCAGGCGGGCGGGTGCGGACATCGACTTCGTTGCCGTCAACGACCTGGGGTCGGTTGACACCATGGCCCACCTGCTCAAGTACGACTCGGTGCTCGGCCAGCTCGACTACGACATCGAGGCCACGGCCGATGGCATCAAGGTGGAGGGCGACACCCTGCAAGTGCTGGCCGTGCGCGACCCCAAGGAGCTGCCCTGGTCGGACCTGGGGGTCGACGTGGTGCTCGAGTCGACCGGGCTGTTCACCAGCCGCGAGAAGGCTGCGGCCCACCTCGACGCCGGCGCGCCCTACGTCATCGTCTCGGCGCCGTCCTCGGGCGCCGACGCCACCTTCGTGGTGGGCGTCAACGATGACACCTTCGACGCCGACGCCCACAAGGTGATGTCCAACGCGTCGTGCACCACCAACTGCTTCGTCCCCATGATCAAGGTCCTCGACGACGCCTTCGGGGTCGAGCGGGGCCTGATGACCACCATCCACGCGTACACGGGCGACCAGATGCTGGTGGACGGCCCCCACAAGGACCTGCGCCGGGCCCGGGCCGCGGCCATCAACATCATCCCGACCTCGACCGGAGCGGCCCGGGCCACCGGCCTGGTGCTGGACGCCATGCAGGGCCGGCTCGACGGCCAGGCCCTCCGCGTGCCCGTGCCCGACGGCTCGCTCACCGATTTCACCGGCGTGCTCGCCCGCGACGTGACCACGGACGAGGTCAACGACGCGTTCAAGGCGGCCGCGTCCGAGGGCCCGCTGGCGAACGTGCTCGAGTACTCCGAAGAGCCGCTCGTGTCGTCGGACATCGTGGGCTCGCCCGCCTCCTGCACGTTCGACTCCGAGCTGACGCAGTCGATCGGCAACATGGTCAAGGTTTTCGGCTGGTACGACAACGAGTGGGGCTACTCCTGCCGTCTCGTCGACCTGGTCGAGATCGTCGGCGCTGCCAACCGGCGCTGAGCCCACCGTGACCGCTGTCCCCACTCTGGAGGACCTGCCCCCGCTCGCGGGGAAGCGGGTCCTGGTGCGCGCCGACTTCAACGTCCCGCTGCGCGACGGCGAGATCGCCGACGACCTGCGCATCCGCGCCGCACTGCCCACCCTCGAGTGGCTGCAGGCCCACGGGGCGCAGGTCACCGCCTGCACCCACCTGGGCCGGCCCAAGGGCCAGGCCGACCCCCGCTACTCGGTGGCGCCGGTGCGGGCCCGGCTGGCCGAGCTGGCGCCCGGGGTCGAGCTGCTGGAGAACCTGCGCTTCGACCCCGGCGAGGAGGCGAACGACCCCGCCTTCGTGGACCGGCTCATCGAGGGTTTCGACGCGTACGTGAACGACGCCTTCGGGGCGTCGCACCGGGCGCACGCCTCCATCGTGGGGCCGCCCCAGTTCCTGCCCTCGGCCGCGGGCCGGCTGCTGGCCCGGGAGGCCGAGGTGCTGCTGGGCCTGCGCACGAATCCCCGCCGCCCGTTCGTGGCCATCCTCGGCGGCTCCAAGGTGAGCGACAAGCTCAAGGTCATCGAGGCGCTCCTGGGCGTGGCCGACGAGCTGCTCATCGGCGGCGGCATGTGCTTCACCTTCCTGGCCGCGCGGGGTGCGTCCATAGGGGACAGCCTGTTCGAGGAGGACATGGTCGGCACCTGCCGCTCGCTGCTGGACGAGCACGGCGACCGGCTCGTCCTGCCGTCCGACATCACGGCCCTCGGCCCGGGGGGCGAGCTGATGCGGCCCGAGGCGGGCGGCGATGTCCGCCAGCTGGGCACCAACGTTCCCGCGGGCTGGAAGGGCGTCGACATCGGTCCCGGCACGGCAGCCGACTTCGGCGACCGCGTGGCGGAAGCCCGCACGGTGTTCTGGAACGGGCCCATGGGCGTGTTCGAGGACCCGCGCTTCGAGGCCGGCACCCGGGCCGTGGCCCAGGCGGTGGCCGACACGTCCGGGTTCACCGTGGTGGGCGGGGGCGACAGCGCCGCGGCCCTGGCCCAGTTCGGGCTGGCCGAGGAGGTCGACCACGTCTCCACCGGGGGCGGCGCCTCGCTGGAGCTGCTGGAGCAGGGCGACCTGCCGGGCCTGGCGGCCCTGCGGGGCGAGTGGAAGGCCTGAGCCGCATGCCGGATGCGCCCCGGAAGCCGCTGATCAGCGGCAACTGGAAGATGAACCTCAACCACTTCGAGGCCACCGCACTGGTCCAGAAGTTGAGCTACGAGCTCGGGCCCGAGGACTTCGCCTCGACCGACGTGTCGATCCATCCGCCCTTCACCGACATCCGCACGATCCAGACCTATTTCCTGGCCGAGAAGGACCCGCCCCCCATTGCCATCGGCGCCCAGAACTGCCATTGGGAGGAGAAGGGGGCCTTCACCGGCGAGGTGTCGCCGGCCATGCTGGTCAAGCTGGACGTGGCCTACGTGATCGCGGGGCATTCGGAGCGGCGGGAGCTGTTCGGCGAGACCGACGAGGACGTCAACCGCAAGGTGAAGGCCATCCTCGCCTGGGGGATGACGCCCATCATGTGCGTGGGCGAGACCCTGGACGAGCGGGAGGTGGGCACCACCGAAACCAAGGTCACGGGCCAGATCGAGGCCGGGCTCGCGGGATTGTCCGCGGACCAGGTCGGCGGCATGGTGGTGGCGTACGAGCCCATCTGGTGCATCGGCACCGGGCTCACCGCCACCCCGGAGGACGCCCAGGCCGTGTGCGCCACCATCCGGGCCCGGGTCGCCGAGCTGTGCGGGGCCGCCGCCGCCGCCTCGCTGCGCATCCAGTACGGCGGCTCGGTCCGCTCCGACAACGCCGCCGACCTGATGTCGTGCCCGGACATCGACGGTGCGTTGGTGGGCGGCGCCAGCCTCGAGGCCGATGCGTTCGCGGGGATCGTTCGCTTCCGCGACCGCGCCTGAGCGCGGCCTCCTACTTTTCGACGATCGTCGAAACCGGGCGCACCGGGCGTGTGACGGTCGCCACAGCGTGCTAACACGGGGGACCGGTGGGTAGGCGTTCCGTGGGACGCCGGGACGGTGCGAATACAGGTTGTGTGACGATGTGGCGACAAGCTGATGAAACTGCCCAGGGAACCCGTGGCCTGGGCAACATGGTCGTCACCGAATCCACGTCGCGCCAGACGTTCCTGCTAAGTTCGGAATGTTCACCGGTAGCGGGTTGCGAGCTACCGGGTGCGAACACCGCAGGGAGAGTCGCCGTGACGACAGCCGTGGCTCGTTTCCCGGGGGGTAGCCGACCCGTCGGCGCGTTCCCGGTCCACTCGCCGCCCCGCCCGGTGCCCGCGGTCTTTCATGACCATCACTAGGAGGTCCTAGTAGTGAGACGACAGCGCAGGAGCTTCAAGTTCCTTGCTCTCATCCTGGGTCTCGCCCTCGTCGCCGCCGCCTGCGGTGGAGACGACGATGACGACGGCCAGGGAGCGACCGAAGAGCAGCCCTCGGGAGAAGCGGGCGGCGATCTGGTCGATCTTCAGAACTTCGCCCAGGGCGAGCCCGACCACATCGACCCCGCCTTGGCGGGCGTCCTGCAGGGCGCCCAGATCGGCGCACTGCTGTATGACGGGCTCACCGAGTTCGACTTCAGCGGTGACGAACCCGAGCTCAAGGGCCAGGTCGCCGAGAAGTGGGAGAGCGACGACGGCATAACTTGGGTCTTCACCATCAAGGACGGCCAGAAGTTCTCCGACGGCACCGACGTGCTGCCGAGCTCGTTCAAGAAGGCGTGGGACCGCGCCGCGAGTGACGAGCTGGCCTCGGAGATCAACTACCTCTACGCCCCCATCAAGGGTGCGACCGCCGTGACCGAAGGCACCGCCGACGAGATCGAGGGCGTCACCGCCGACGACGACGCGATGACCCTGACCGTCGAGCTGGAATACCCGTTCTTCGACTTCCCCGCGGTGGTCAGCCACCCGGTGTTCTCCCCGATGCCCGACGCCGCGTTCGAGCTCTCCGACCCCACGCAGTGGGAGCAGGACGTCATGGTCGGCAACGGCCCCTTCAAGCAGGACGAGCCCTGGGAGCACGAGGTCGCCATCAAGCTCGTCCGCAATGACGACTGGTCCGGCGGCATCTACGGCGAGGGCACCAAGGCCAAGCTGGACTCCGTCGACTTCCGCATCTCGGCTGACCTGGACTCCGCCTTCGCGGACTTCGAAGCCGGCAACGGCGACACCGGCTTCATCCCCGCCGGCCGCTTTGCCGAAGCGACGGGGAATCCGGATTGGGGCAACGCCACCGAGGGCAACCTCGGCATCTATCACTTCGGCATCAACACGGAGTCGCAGCTCGGCGGCGACGAGAACCTGAAGCTGCGCGAAGCCATCGCCATCGGCATCGACCGCGAGGCCATCAACGAGACCGTCTACGACGGCTCCCGGCGCCTGCCGACCGGCATCACGCCGCCGGGCGTGCCCGGCTACGAGGACGGAGCGTGCGGCGACCTGTGCACCTACGACGCCGCCAAGGCCCAGGACTTGGTGGACGAGTGGAAGGCTGACGGCGGCACCCTCGACCACCCGATCAAGATCAACTTCAACACGGGCTCCGGCCACGAGGAAGTTGTCGCCATCGTCCAGCAGAACCTGCAGGACATCGGGCTCGAGGCCGAGCTGGACGGGCGTGACCCGACCAACTACTTCGCCGAGATGCGCCAGGGTGCCTGCGAGCTCTGCCGGGCCGGCTGGATCTGGGATTACCCGGTCCAGGACAACGCCCTCTACGCGTTGCTCGACAGCGCCTCCATCGACGGCGACAACCTCAGCCGCTACAGCAACGCGGACGTCGACGACATGATCTCCGAGGCCCGCTCCACGGAGGACGACGGCGACCGCCAGCAGCTCTATCGGGACGCCGAGGCGCAGGCCCTGAAGGACGTCGCCTACATCCCGATCAACTGGTACAACGGCCAGATCGTCTACCCGAAGGACAAGGTGGACAACTTCGTCCAGACTCCGCTTCAGTTCGTGCTCTACGAGAACGTCACACTTGCGAGCTGACAGAGCGAACTAGTGGGCACAGGGCCCCGTCCCACCCGGGGCGGGGCCCTCGCCTCCCGCCGCCATCTACCCACAGCAGATCTCCCGGTGAGGTGACATGACCGGTTACGTCATACGTCGCCTGTTACTCGTGATCCCGGTCGTCTGGGGTGCCCTGACGATCCTGTTCATCCTCTTCTTCATCGTCCCCGGCGACCCGGTGGAACTGATGGCGGGGGCGAGCGGCCGGGCCGTGCCGGACGCCACGCGCCAGGCCATCGAGCAACAGTTCGGGTTGGACGACCCGATCATCGTCCAGTACGGCAACTTCTGGAAGCGCACACTGACCGGCGACCTGGGCACGTCCTATGCCTCCCGCCGACCGGTGGCCGACATCCTCAAGGAGACGTTCCCGAACAGCCTGCGGCTGGCCATCTGGGCCATCGTCATCGAGACGGTGGTCGGCATCTCCGTCGGGGTGCTCTCCGCGATAAGGAGGTACTCGCTCGCCGACAACGTGACGACGGTGATCACGGCGTTAGCCGCGTCCATACCCGTGTTCGTGCTGGGCTTCATCTTCCAACAGGTGTTCGGAGTGTTCCCCAATGAGCAGGGCTGGCCGGAGTGGGCCCGGTTGCCGGTCCAGGGCACCCCCGAGCACTGGAACTTCTTCCTTTTCCCCAGCGACTGGCAATACCTCATCCTGCCCATGATCGTGCTCGCCTCGGTCGGCACCGCCCTGGTCGCCCGCATGACTCGCACCACCATGCTGGAGGTCAGCCGGGCCGACTACATGCGCACCGCCCGGGCCAAGGGCGTCAAGGAGCGCCAGGTGGTGCTGCGCCACGGCCTGCGCAACGCGCTCATCCCGGTCGTCACCCTGATCGGCCTCGATCTGGCGAACCTCATCGGCGCCGCCATCATCACCGAGACCGTCTTCAACTGGCGGGGCATGGGCCGCCAGATCGCCACCTCCATCTTCCGCCGCGACGCGCCGGTCGTGCTCGGCCTGACGCTGGTGCTGGTGGTGGCGTACGTGCTCATCAACCTGTTGGTCGATCTGAGCTATGGCTTCTTCGACCCCCGGGTACGTATCGGCAAGGAGAAGTCCTGATGGCCATCAGCGTCCCGGACCGATCGCTGGCCGAGGAACACATCGGCGGTGCCCCTTCCACGGATGAGACCGACTACAGCGTCGCGCCCGCCACCCCCAAGGGTGACGTCTGGCGGCGCTTCAGGCGGAACCGGCTGGCGATGATCGGCCTGGTGGTGATCGTGCTGATCGTGCTGGCCGCGATTTTCGCCGACTTCCTCACCACCGGGCAGCCTGGCAAGGTCAATCCGGGCGACGCGAACCAGCGCCTGTTCAGCCCCGGCCACCCACTGGGGACCGACCGGGTGGGACGCGACCTGTACACCGACGTGCTCTACGGCGCCCGGGTGTCGCTGCGCATCGGCCTGTTCGCGGGGCTGATCGCGGCCAGCATCGGCATCGTCGTGGGCGCGATCTCGGCCTTCTACGGTCGCTGGATCGACACCTCGATCATGCGCTTCACCGACATCCTGCTGTCGCTGCCGTACATCCTCATCGCCCTCGCCATCATCACCGTGGTGGGCCCGGGTGAGCGCACGGTGATCCTGGTGCTGGGGCTCTTGGGCTGGATGGCCATCGCCCGCGTGCTGCGGGCGTCGATCCTGCAGGTCAAGGAGAGCGAGTACGTCGAGGCGGCCCGGGCGGTGGGCGCCAGCAACCGCCGGATCATCTTCCGCCACATCCTGCCCAACACCATCCAGCCGGTGATCGTGTACACCACGCTGTTCATCGGTGCGGCGGTGCTGTCGGAGGCGGCGCTGTCGTTCCTCGGCGTGGGCGTGCAGCGCCCGACGCCGGCCTGGGGGCTGATGGTCGCCGAGGGCCGCCGCTCGCTCGCCAACTACCCGCACATGCTGTTCGTGCCCGCCATCGCGCTGTCGATCCTGGTCACGGCGGCGGTGTTCGTCGGCGATGGCCTGCGTGACGCCCTCGACCCGAAGCTGAAGTGATGGAACCGCTCCTCATCGTCGACGACCTCCACACCGGGTTCCACACCGACGGTGGCTACGTGCAGGCGGTCGACGGCATCTCCTACGAGATCTATCCGGGCGAGACCTTCGCCATCGTCGGCGAGTCCGGCTCGGGCAAGTCGGTGAGCGCCCTTACGATCATGGGCCTCATCAACGTCCCGCCCGGCGAGATCAAGGCCGGCCGCATCGAGTGGAAGGGCCGGGACCTGCTCACGCTGCCCGAGGACGAGCGGCGGGCCATCCGGGGCAAGGAGATCGCCATGATCTTCCAGGACCCCATGACCTCGCTCAACCCGGTGCACACCATCGGTCGCCAGATCGGCGAGATGTCGCGGACCCACGAGGGCACCAGCAAGAAGGAGGCCCGCCAGAAGGCCGTCGACCTGCTCGACCTGGTGGGCATCCCCCAGCCCGACATCAGGGTGGACAACTACCCGCACGAGTTCTCGGGCGGCATGCGACAGCGGGCCATGATCGCCATGGCCATCGCCTGCAAGCCCAGCCTGCTCATCGCGGACGAGCCCACGACCGCGCTGGACGTGACGGTGCAGGCCCAAGTGCTCGAGGTGATCCACAACATCCGCGACGAGATCGATTCGGCCGTGATGCTCATCACCCACGATCTCGGCGTGGTGGCGGGCATGGCCGACCGGGTGATGGTCATGTACGCCGGCCGCCAGGCCGAGCTGGGCACCGCCGACGAGGTGTTCTACGAGCCCCGCCACCCGTACACGCTGGGGCTGCTGGCGTCGCTGCCCCGGGTCGACGAGGCCGGCGTGGAGCGGCTGGTACCGATCATCGGGCACCCGCCGTCGCTGATCAACAAGCCGTCCGGCTGCGTGTTCCATCCCCGTTGCCCCTTCGTCCAGGACATGTGCATCTCCGAAGTGCCCGAGCTGCGGGTCGTCGAAGGCGACGCCCACATGTCGGCCTGCCACTATGCGGAGACGCTGCGGGACGTGAGCCGGAGCGACCTGGCGGCCACGGTCGAGGAGCTCGAGGAGCTGGCATGACCGCAACCGAGGACACCGCCGCGGGCGCCGCGGACGCCACCACGGGCGACACACCGGCCGACGACACCACGGACGGGACGCCCACCCCCGAAGATGCCGCCGCGCCGGTCGACCGGTCGGACGGGGACGGCCCCGAGGTCGTGCTGGAGGCCCGCCACCTGGTCAAGAACTTCCCCATCCACGGGGGCGTGCTCCAGCGGGTGCACGCCTACGTGCAGGCCGTCAGCGACGTCAGCTTCACGCTGACGAGGGGCGAGACCTTGGGCCTCGTGGGCGAGTCGGGCTGCGGCAAGTCCACGACGGGGCGCATGCTGCTCAACCTCATCCGGCCCACGTCGGGCGAAGTGCTGTTCCGGGGCCAGGACATCACCGAACTGTCCGCGAAGGAGATGCGCAAGCTCCGCCAGGAGCTGCAGATCGTGTTCCAGGACCCGTACGCCTCGCTCAACCCCCGCATGACGGTCGAGGCCACCCTGTCCGAGCCGCTGCGGATCCACGACAAGTGGGACTCCGACGGCTCCGACACCATCCG
>DASRJN010000466.1:0-2230 GCA_035649455.1 Acidimicrobiales bacterium | reverse complement strand
CGCGCATCATGCCGTCCGCGCGCGAGCGGGCGTCAGGCCAGGGCGCGGCTGTTGAGCGCGGTGAGCCGGTCGCAGGCGTCGACGTACTCGGACACCAGCCGGGCCACCACGTCGGCGGTCCGCTCGATGCGGTTCATCTGGCCCACGACCTGGCCCACCGGGTTGAAGTTCACGTCCTTGGCCGCTTCGGGGTAGCGATGGCCGCGCTGCACCGCGTCGAGGGCCACCATCATCTGCAGCGGCATGGGGAGCGGGCCGGGCGAGTCGGGGCCCTCCCACGCCTCGGTCCAGTCGTTGCGCAGCATGCGGCACGGCTTGCCGGTGAAAGACCGTGACCGCACGGTGTCGTGGCTGGTGGCCTCGATGTAGGTCTGCATCTGCGCCGGGGGCACGTCGGCCTCGACGACCGTGAGCCACAGCGAGCCGGTCCATGCCCCCTGGGCGCCCATGGCCAGCGCGGCGGCCATCTGGCGGCCGTCGCCGATGCCCCCTGCGGCCAGCACCGGCAGCGGGGCGACCGCGTCGATGACCTGGGGCCACAGCACCACCGAGGCCACCTCGCCGCAGTGCCCGCCGCCCTCGGTGCCCTGGCACACCACGAAGTCGAGCCCGGCCTCCTGGTGCCGGAGCGCGTGGCGCACCGAGCCGCACAGCGCGCCGACCAGTCGCCCGCTCTCCTGGATGCGGGCCACCACGTCGGCCGGCGGCGTACCGAGGGCATTGGCCACCAACCGGGCCGGCTCGTGCTGGAGGATGACGTCGACCTGGGGCCCGGCCGTCACCGAGGTCCAGCCCAGCAGCTCGTGGTGGCGCTCCCCCTCGGGCAGGTCGGGGACACCGTGGTCGGCCAGCAGCTTGCGGCCGAACTCCCGGTGGCCGTCGGGCACGTGGCGGGCCATCTCGGCCTCGAGCTCCTCGGGCGTGAGGTCGTCGAGCTCCATGCCTTCGTAGCGGGACGGGATCACGATGTCGACGCCGTAGGGCCGATCGCCCACGTTGTTGTCGAGCCAGGCGAGCTGGACCTCCAGGTCCTCGGGGCTGAAGCCGACGGCCCCCAGCACGCCGAGGCCCCCGGCCTTGGACACCGCCGCCACCACGTCCCGGCAGTGGCTGAAGGCGAAGATCGGGAACTCGATGCCCAGCTTCTCGCAGATCTCGGTGCGCACGGTTGGTCTCCCAGGGGTCAGGTCGGGAACAGGATCAGCGCCAGCGCGGCGGCCCGCGCCGCCAGGCGGTCGGGGTCGTCGCCCAGCAGCAACGCCTCCAGGAACACGGCCAGGAGCTGGCCGGACACGACCGATCCGGCCGCGGCCGGGTCGCCAGGTAGCTCGGGGAACAGCTCGGCCAGCCAGCGGTCCACCGCTGCTTCCAGCAGGCGGGACAGCCGCCGGGCCTCGGCCAGCGCCACGGCGTCGTCGCGCAGGCTCTCGCCGATGAGCAGGCGCCACACCTGAAGCTCGCCCAGCGACTGGGTGGCGAGGGCCCCGAAGAACTGCTCGAACCGCTCGCGTGGTGGCAGCGCGGGGTCGACGGGCACCCTCAGCCGGCGCAGGCCCTCGTCGTAGTGGCGTTCGTGGACGATGGCCCCCAGTAGGTCGGACTTGGACCCGACGTAGTGGTAGAGGGTGGCGATGTTGAGGTCGCAGGCGGCGGCGAGCTGACGCATGGTCATGCCCTCGACGCCATGGGAGGCGATCAGGTCGAGTGCGGCGGCCAGGATCCGCTCCCGCTGGCCCGTAGACGTCGCCGTCGGCACGCGGGCACCCTATCAATCAAGCGCTTGATCGGGTAGAAACGCGGCGTGCTGTTCCCGCAGCGGTTCTGGGCCGGGCTGGAGGACGGAACGGTCACCGCGGCGTTCCGCTGGTGGCGGCGCCCCGCGGCCAAGGCCGGGGGCCGGCAACGCACCCCGGGTGGGGGCGAGCTGGCGATCGACGCGGTCGAACGCATCACGGTCGACCAGGTCACGGGGGATGATGCCCGGGCCGCGGGCTACGACACCCGGGAAGAACTGCTGTCCGAGCTGGAGCGCTTCGCCGTCGAGGGCGCCGACCTCTACCTCATCCGCTTCCACCGGGCCGGCGACGACCCCCGCCTGGCCTTGCGGGCGCGGGCCGACCTGGGCGAGGACGAGCTGGCCGCGGTGGCCGAGCGCCTGGATCGGCTCGACCGCGCCTCTCGCCACGGCCCGTGGACCGCGACCGTCCTGGCCCTCATCGCCGAGCAGTCC
>DASRJN010000465.1:0-5256 GCA_035649455.1 Acidimicrobiales bacterium | reverse complement strand
GAGGGGTGTCTAGCTGGGCACCGGGGCCAGCGCCTCCTGCTCGGCCGGCTCCCCGCTGGCCTCCTCCTCCCCCGGCTCGGTACCCGCGGCCCGGAGACGCCTCACCAACACGTACATCGACCCGGCCGCCAGGGCATAGGCGGCGATGCCCGCCGCGAACGTCCAGACGATCCCGAGGAACAGGGCGATCACCGTGGCGAACACGGAAGCCACCACTGACATGGCGCCGTTGATGCCCCACAGGAACGCCGTGGGGGAGTCCTCGTCGGTGGCCGCCATCCGCATCCCGATCGAGAACGGCATGCCCATCATGAACGCCATCGGCGCCAGGATCCCGACCGACACGGCGATGCGGATCGGCGTCGTGCGGTCGGCGAACTGCTCGATCAGCGACGGCGTCACCAGGCCGAACACCAGCGCCACGCCCAACAGCACCAGCAGCGGGACCAGCAGCGACCTGGGCCTGTCGAGGTTGGTGATCCGGTCGACCAGCATCGAGCCGAAGCCGCTGAAGATCAGCACGGTGAACAGCACGACCGTCAGCGCATAGGTCGGGTGCCCCAGGAACGTGCTGAGCCGCATCAGCTGGGAGATCTCGACCATCAGGAAGGCCAGGCCGATGCCGCAGAAGTAGAGGTAGTACGGAATGCGGCCCTTGTGCGACGTGCGCCGGCCGATCTGCCACAGCGGGCCACCGATGCAGATCAACGCCAGCAGCAGCACGGCCACGGCCAGCGCGGCCAGCACGACCACCGAGCGGAACACCTGCTTGTTCGCCGGCAGGTCCCGCTTGACGACGTTGCCCAGGTCGGCCATCTGGAAGAAGAACGGCTTGTCGTCGGTCGGCGGGGAGATGTCGGCCTTCACCACGCCGAGGTGCGGGCCGGGACCGCCCGGCTGCACGAGCTCGGCGAAGGGGAACTCGTCGTTCTGGAAGTCCGGCCCGAGCACCGGGCTGAAGCGCATGTCCTCGGCGGTGCCCTCCACCCGCTGGAGCTGCTCGTCGGTGAAGCCGTCCTTGCTGACCAGGATCGTGCCGACGGTTGCGGCGAACGGGCCCTCGGGCGGGCCTTCGTAGATGAGGATGTGGTCCCGCGGGTTCTCGACTCCGCGGTCGGCCAGCACCTGCGACGCCAGGGCCGTCGTGCGCAGCATCTCCAGAGGCTCGGGGTTCTCGTGGCGGAACCAGCGCGAGACGGACAGGATGCCGCCCTCGTCGAGCTTGTCGAGGAACGTGTCCCAGGCGTCGGTGGTGTACAGCGAGTTCTCGCTGAGGGCGAAGGCCCCTGCCGACGTCGCGGCCCACGTGTCGATCAACGAGATCTGGATCGTGTCGAAAACGTGGGAGCTGCGGGTGATGTAGCTGCGGGCCTCGTCGTTGTGCAGCTGGAGCCCGTCGATCGTGTCGAGGTTGGTGAAGTCGCCATAGGTGTCGGTGACGAGGTCGATGATGTTGCCGTTGATCTCGATGCCGTCGATGTGGTCGGCGCCGAACTCCGCGGCGGACAGCACGTCGCGCCCTCCGCCCACGCCGATGATCGCGGCCCGGTCGAAATCCGGACCCTCCTGCGCCCAGTAGGCGAGGTTGGAGATGTCGTAGCGGAGGAAGTCGGTCTGGGCCGGGTCGCCGTCGTAGCCGGTCATCGCGGTGCCGGCCGTCGAGTCGATCAGCATCGCCAGCTGGCGCACCTGGGTGTCGGAAGGCATGGTGTCGCTGAGGCCGTTGCCGAAGGGGGGGCCGAGGGCGTTGGCGTCGCCGTCGACGGTCACTCGGGAGAAGGCGTTCCACCGGTCGTCGAGGTGCCTGGTGTCCTTCTCCTCCTTCGTGTAGAGGATCCTCCAGAAGGGCTTGTTGCGGGCGTGGAGGGCGTCGTTGCCGAAGGCACCCAGCAGCAGCAGCACGGTCGCCGCGCCGGCGAGCACCATGCCCTTGCGCTCCCTGGCGTCGACCGCAAAGAGGAAGGCGCTGATGGCGGCCACCGCCGCCACCAGGATCACCAGGCTGGGCCCGTCGAAGTAGTTGAACGCCACCACCAGCAGGAGGCAGCCCAGGCCGGCGCCGATGAGGTCGGCGGCGTAGAGGCGGTTGACCTTGCCGGGGAACCTTGTGAGCGCCAGGCACACGACCACGCCGGCGCAGACGAACGGAATGGCGATGACCACGCACGTCCAGAAGACGGCAGCCATGGCGCCGGCGTTGGCCTCGACGCGGAAGTTGATCGACAGCTGCGTCGAGATCGCCAGTACGACGAACAGCGAGTAGGCCAGGGCGAACCGCCACATCTGGCTCTTCACCCGCGGCTCGGTGAACCACTGCGGCCGCAGGTGCACCAGCAGCGCCCCCGCCGTGGTGCCGAACAGCGCCACCGAGATGGCGACGAAGGCGAAGTGGTACCACATGGTCACGCTGAAGATGCGGGTGAGCACGATCTCGTAGGCCAGCGTCGTCAACGTGAGGACGAAGAGCCCCGCGTACGTGGCGGGCCGGGCCCGCAGGCCAGGGGCAGCGGTTGACATGCGAACGATGAACCCCCAGTGCGGCTTGCCGGCGCAGGCGCCGGCAGCCATCACGGCTGGCAACTGAACCCGGCGATGGTAGGCCCTCGACCCCGCCCAGTGCCCGAATGGGCTCCGTGCCGCGGGTGAGCGTCAGTCGCCGGTCGGGGACAGCGACTCGGCGAGGGCGAGGGCGGCGGTCGGGCTGAGGCCCGCGGTGGCCGCGATCCAGCAGGTGACGGGAGCCGCGGTGCGCTCGGAGGCGTGGGCCGCGACGCCGGCCAGGTCGAGCAGGGTGTCGATGTCGTCCGCCGAAGGCGCCTCGACGCCGGCCGCCGCGGCGAAGGCAGCGAGCCACTCTTCGCCGGTCATCGGGCCGCCACCGGGGTCGGGGCCGGGTAGCCGGGGCCGGCCTTGGCTCGAACCTGCCGGACGTCGAGGGGCTGGTCGCATTCGCTACAGACGACGACCGCGTGCATGTCGTGGTCGCAGGCGGTGTGGTGCAGGATCAGCGGAGTGCCCTCGGGACCGGTGAGCCAGCGCTCGCCCCAGGCGGCCATGGCCGCCAGGATCGGGTAGACCTCCCGGCCCTTGTCGGTGAGGCGGTACTCGTGGCGGGGCGGGCTCGCCCGGTACTCGACCCGGCTGAGCAACCCCTCGTCGACGAGGCGGTTGAGGCGCTGGCTGAGGATGTTGCGCCCGATGCCGAGCGCGGCCTGGAAGTCGTCGAACCGGCGGGTACCGAGGCAGGCCTGGCGGATGAGCAGCAGGTTCCAGTGGTCGCCGAGCACGTCGACGCTACGGGCGATGGTGCACGGCCAGCCGGACGTGTCGGTGCGCTTCACGATGGCCAGGCTAGCCGATAGGGTTGCATCATGGAACTCTGTCTTCTACTGTCCGTTCCATCATGGAACCTGCGACCTGGCACCCCACGGCGTGCATCCTCTGCGAGTGCAACTGCGGCATCGAGGTGCGCCTCGGCGGGGACGACGGCCGCGGCTTCGAGCGCATCCGCGGCGACAAGGCCCACCCCGCCTCGCGGGGCTACACCTGCGAGAAGGCCCTTCGCCTCGACCATTACCAGAACGGCCGCCACCGGCTGACCACCCCGATGCGCCGCCGGTCGGACGGCAGCTACGAGCCGGTCGACTGGGACACCGCCATCGCCGAGGTCGCGGCCGGCTTCGCCCGCGTCCGGGACAGCTACGGCGGGGCGACGATCTTCTACTACGGGGGCGGCGGGCAGGGGAACCACCTGAACGGCGGCTACGCCTCGGCCACGCGGGCCGCACTGGGCAGTCGCTACCGGTCGAACGCCCTGGCCCAGGAGAAGACGGGCGAGTTCTGGGTGAACGGCAAGGTGCTCGGCGCCTACACCCGGGGCGACATCGAGCACACCGAGGTGGCGGTGTTCGTGGGCAAGAACCCGTGGCAGTCCCACAGCTTCCCGCACGCCCGCACCACGCTGAAGGAGATCGCCCGCGACCCCAACCGCTCGCTGGTCGTGCTCGATCCCCGCCGCACCGAGACCGCAGAGCTGGCCGACTACCACCTGGCCCTGCGCCCGGGCACCGACGCGTGGTGCCTCGCCGCCCTCGCGGCGGTGATCGTGCAGGAAGGCCTCCTCGACCGCCGCTGGCTGGCGCAGCACACCGTGGGGCTGGACCAGGTCGAGCCGGTGCTGGCCGCGGTGGACGTCGAGGCCTATGCCGCGGTGTGCGACCTCGACCCCGATCTCGTGCGCCGCACCGCCCGCCGCATCGCCACGGCGTCGAGCGTCGCCGTGTTCGAGGACCTGGGCGTGCAGATGAACCTGCACTCCACCCTGTGCAGCTACCTCGACAAGCTGCTGTGGCTGCTCACCGGGAACTTCGCCAACCCCGGCGGGCAGTACGTCCCCACCAGCGTGGTCGCCCTGGCCGGCGGGGGCGCCAGCGGGCCTCGCCCCGCGGGCGGGCGCCGCTCCCCCGTCGCCGGCGCACCGATCATCTCGGGGCTGGTGCCGGCCAATGTGATCGCCGAGGAGATCCTCACCGACCACCCCGACCGCTACCGGGCCATGCTGGTCGAGTCGGCCAACCCCGCGCACTCGCTGGCCGACAGCCCCCGGATGCGGGAGGCGTTGCGGGCACTCGACCTCGTGGTGGTCATCGACGTCGCCATGACCGAGACCGCGCAGCTGGCCGACTACGTGCTGCCGGCCTCGTCGCAGTACGAGAAGTGGGAAGCGACGTTCTTCAACTTCGAGTTCCCGGACAACTACTTCCACCTGCGCCGGCCGCTGCTGGAGCCCCTGGAGGGCACGCTGCCCGAACCGGAGATCCACGCCCGGATCGTCGCAAGCGTGGGCGCCCTCGACGGCGTCGACCTCGCGCCCCTGGCCGAGGCGGCCGCGGCGGGCCGGGCCACCTTCGGCCCCGCGTTCCTCGGCTTCATGGCCGAGCACCCCGAGCTCGCGCCGCTCTCCTCGGTGATCCTCTACCGCACGCTCGGGCCCACCCTGCCCGACGGCGCGGCGTCCGCCGCCCTGCTGTGGGGCGCCGCCCACCAGTGCGCGGTGCAGAACCGGCCGAGCCTGGAGCGGGCGGGCTTCGAGGGCGAGGGCACCGACCTCGGCGAGGCGCTGTTCGACGCCATCCTCACCAGCCCGAGCGGCGTGATCTTCAGCACCGACGACCACGGAGACAGCTGGTCGCGGGTGCGCACACCGGGCGGGCTGCTCAACCTCGGTATCGACGTGCTGGTGGACGAGCTGGCGGC
>DASRJN010000464.1:0-6043 GCA_035649455.1 Acidimicrobiales bacterium | reverse complement strand
GCGTCGTCGCCCCCGGGTTGGCCCGCAGCGTTCACCGCCACCAGGGCCGCCACCACCAGGTCGCCGGACCGGGCGCCCGCGGTCACCAGGCCACCGGGAGCCCGCGCCGGGAAGTCGGGGCCCGACACGCGGGCGCCGGTGCCCGCGCCCACCCTCCCGGTCTCCACCGGACCAGCCGTCGCCGCCACACAGGCCGCGTAGCCCTGGTCGGCGCCGGGACGGACGCTCGCGTCGCCGGTGCCCAGGTCGTACAGGGCCAGCGCCACCACGATGGGCACCGGACCCTCGGGGGTGACGAAGCCGGCGCCGCGCTCCTCGCAGTGGCGCATCACCCCGTCGGCCGCGGCGAGCCCGAAGGCCGAGCCGCCGGTCAGCACGAGGGCGTCCACGCGGGTCACCATCCGCTGCGGGTCGAGCAGGGCGAACTCGCGGGTGGCCGGCGCCCCGCCCCGCACCTCGCCCGACGCCACCGTGCCCTCGGGGAACAGCACGACGGTGCAGCCGGTCTCGGCCACCGGATCGGTCCAGTGGCCGACCCGGATCCCGGCCACGTCGGTGATCACCGGTATTGCCTCGCCACCCGTGACCCGATGGCGCACACCACCTCGTAGGAGATCGTGCCCAGGCGGGCGGCCCACTCGTCGGGGGTGATCCGCTCGCCGCCCCGCTCCCCCAGCAGGACGACCTCGTCGCCCGGTCCCACGTCGGCGCCGGGCCCGCAGTCGACCATGAGCTGGTCCATGGTGACCACGCCGATCATGGGGCAGCGCGCCCCGTTGACCAGCACCTCCTGACCGGTGAGCGGCAGCGACCGGAACACGCCGTCGGCGTAGCCCACCGGCACGGTGGCGATGGTCGTCTCCCGGCTGGTGCGCTGGCGGTGGCCGTAGGAGATGCCCTCACCCGCGGCCACCGTCTTCACCAACGACACCTCGGATGCGAACGTGAGCGCGGGCCGCAGATCGTGAAGGCCGGCGAGCGCGGGCGCCGGCGGGATGCCGTACACCGAGATGCCGCAGCGCACCATGTCGTAGCGGGAGGAGGGATGGGCGATCAGGCCCGCCGAGTTGGCCGCGTGCACGATCGGGGGCTCGATGCCCGCGGCCCGCAGCTTGTCCAGCACCTCGTCGAAGCGGGCCAGCTGGTCGGGCGTGTAGGGGTTGCCCGGCTCGTCGGCCACCGGCAGGTGGGTGCACACGCCCTCCAGCCGCAGCTGGGCCAGCTCGCCGACGGACCGGGCCAGGCCGACGAGCTCCTCGGGCTGCGCCCCCACCCGGTGCATCCCCGTGTCGACCTTGAGATGGATCGGCACCGGCGCCGTGCGGGCTCCGTGCACGGCCCTGGCGACCCCGGCGATGATCTCGGGGCTGTAAAGGACCAGCCGGGCGGCGGTGGCGAGGGCATCGACGATCTCGTCGGCCCGGGGCTCGGACAGCAGCAGCAGCGGCGCCTCGATCCCCGCGTCCCGCAGCACCACGGCCTCGTCCACCTGGGCCACCGCCAGCCAGTCGGCCCCCGCATCGAGGCAGGCGCGGGCCACGGCAGTGGCGCCGTGGCCGTAGCCGTTGGCCTTGACCACCGCGCAGAACCGCGCCGGCTGAGCCAGGACCCGCAGGGTGCTCACATTGTGCTTGATGGCATCGAGGTCGATCTCAGCCCAGGCGCGGGCCATCAGGTCTCCTCCCCCAGCCGGGCCAGCACGGGCGGCAGGCCGGCGATGACGTCGGATGCCACCATTCCCCGCCGAGGCCCCTCGCAGGCCGCCGAACCGTGCAACCAGGCACCGGCGGCGGCGGCGTCCGCCGCGGGGACGCCCTGGGCCAGCAGCGCGCCCACGATGCCGGAGAGCACGTCGCCCGTGCCCGCGGTGGCGAGGCGGGCGTCGCCGGAGGTCGACAGGCGGACCCGACCGCCGGGCTCGGCGACCACGGTGGTCGGCCCCTTGAGCAGCACGACCGCCCCGGTGGCCTCGGCCAGCTCGCGGGCGGCGGCCAAGCGGTCCTCCCCCGGCGGGCGGCCGGCCAGCCGGGCGTACTCGCCGTCATGGGGGGTGAGCACCACGGGCGCCGTGCGGCGGGACAGGATCTCCCCGGCCTGCTCGCCCAGGGCGGTCAGGCCGTCGCCGTCCACCAGCAGCGGGACCGGCGCCGCCGAGGCCAGGTGGTGGATCGCGGTCACCGTCGGAGCGCTTCGGCCCAGGCCCGGCCCGAGGACCAGTGCCCCGGCCCGGTCGAGCTGCGACGTCACCGCATCGTCCCAGCCGGCGGCGGGCACCCCTACGCCCACGGCCTCGGTGGGCAGGGCGGGGTCGTAGTCGATGCCGGGCGACGCCACCCGCACCATGCCTGCGCCCGCCCGCTGCGCGGCCTCGGCCGCCAGATGGGCGGCACCCGTCATGCCCGGTGAGCCCGCGGCGATGACGACCGCGGCGCGCCACTTGTGGCTGTCGGGCGGTCGGGGCGGCAGCCAGCCGGCGACGTCGGCGGCCTCCACCACCCCCACCTGCGCGCCCGACACGTCGAGCCCGATGTCCTCCAGCACCACCTCGCCCGCCCGCGCCCGGCCCGGGTGGAACAGCAGACCGGGCTTGAGGGCGGCGAACGTGACCGTGCGCCGGGCCGGCAGCACCCGGCCGTGCACTGCGCCGGTCAGGCCGTCGACCCCGCTGGGGATGTCCACCGCCAGCACGGGGGTGTCGCCCACGTCGGGCGGCTCGTACTCGCCCCGGAACCCGGTCCCGTAGGCCGCGTCGATCACCAGGTCGCCCGGGGGAAGCCGCTCGGGCGCGTCGGTGGCGGCGATCACGCTGACCCGCACGCCCCGCCGGGCGAGGCGGCGGGCGGCTTCGCGGCCGTCGTTGCCGTTGTTCCCCTTGCCTGCCAGCACCAGGACCCGGCGCCCGTAGCGGCCGCCCAGCAGGTCGACCGCGTGGCGGGCCACCGCGGCCGCGGCCCGCCCGATCAACACGTCGGTCGGCTCGGGGGCGGCCGCGTCGACGGCGCCCATCTCCTGGGGCGTGAGGACAGGGAGCATCTCTCCCCCAAACTAGGACGTCAGTCGCCCAGGGCGATCACGACCGCCTCCGCCATGGTGGCCGTATGGCTGAGGCTCACGTGCCAGGCGCTCACGCCGTGCTCGGCGGCCAGACGGGCGGCCGAGTCGTGCAGGGCGAGCGACGGCGCCCCGGAAGCGGCCCGCACCACCTCGATGTCCCGCAAGGCGCAGGCGCCGATGCCCCGGCCCAAGGCCTTGAGCACGGCCTCCTTGGCCGCGAAGCGGGCGGCGAGGCCCTCGGCCGGATCACGCCGCCGGCCGCAATGCTCCCGCTCGGCATCCGTGTAGACGCGGGTGGCGAAGCCTGGCGTGCGGGCCAAGGTCCGGCGGAGCCGGTCGACCTCGCAGAGGTCGACGCCGACGCCCACGATGGTGCTCACTCGCTGTGCCAGCGGTCGGCCAGCACGCTGACCGGCTCGGTGAGCAGCTCGCCCACCGGGATGCTGTCCAGCAGGTCTTCCCGGAAGGTGGGCTCGGTCTCCTGGACGGCGTCCCGGAGCACCGAGTAGCGGTTGCGGTAGCCCTGGAGCACGCCCCGGGCGGTGGCCACCGGCAGCCGGTCGGCGAAGCGGACGTGCAGCAGCGTGATCCCGGTGGCCTCGCCGTCCTTGACCTCGGGGACGATGACCAGCGTGCGCCCGTCGCGCCGGCCCCGGGCCACCAGCACGTCCCGCTCGGTGGCGACCCGGCGCTTGGTGCCGCGCAGCTCGGGGTCGCGCTCGGTGCGGCTGGGCAGGTCGCGGGCGATGCCGCCGCGGTCGACCACGGCGATGGTGTCGCCGTCGATGCGATAGCGGGTGAAGCCCACGACCTCGGCCACCGCCGGACTGATGTCGGCGAGCGTGCGCAAGGTGCGGTAGCTGAACTGGTCGCGACCCGCTCCGCTGGACAGCACCTCGCGCACCAGCGGGGCCTCCAGCAGCGTCTCGTCGGTGCGGGAGATGCCCACGGTGACGGTCTTGGCCTGGTGCTTGATGGCGTCGACCGGCCGGGTCAGCTCCTCGATGGCAACGGTGAGCGCGGCCGCCAGGTCCTCGATCAGCACGGCGGGCGTCGCCACCCGGCCGCCGTCGAGCCCGTAGGCGTCGAGCGGGAGCACCCCGAGCAGGTAGCGGAACAGGGCGCTCAGGCGCACCGCGGTGGAGGCCCCCAGCTGCCCGTCGTAGCTGCCCACCCGAAGGCCATCGAACCAGCGCCGGGCGAGCGGCTCGATCTCGGGGGCCAGCCGCCGCATGAGCAGGTCTCCGTCGCGGAGGCCCGAGGAGGCGGTGACCGCCTCGACCGCGGCCCGGGCCTGGCGCAGGGGCAGGGCCAAGCCGTCGATGGCCAGCGCCGCCTCGTAGCCGAACACGTGCCCGGCCATGGCCGACAGCACGAAGGCCAGCGCCGGGTGGGTGGCGGGGACGGGCAGCACGTGTAGGGCCGCGGCGAAGCGGGACTGGCCGTCGCTCGCGATCACCACCGGCGATGCCTTGTGCGCCCGGTAGATGGCGACCTCCTTGGCTACGTCGTCGGCCGTGGAGCCCTCCAGCCCGGCGGCGCACACGATGATCAGCGGCTCCGAGGACAGGTCGATGTGCTTCTTGTCCTCGGTGGAGTCGCTGGCGATCGACTTGTAGCAGAGCTCGGACAGCTTGATGCGCACCTCGGCGGCCGCGATGCGGTTCACCCCGTTGCCCACCACCGCCCAGTAGCGCTTGGACGGGGCCAGGCTGTGGGCCGCCTCGGCGATGGCGGGCCGGCGGGCCAGCACCTCGGTCATGGCCGCGGGCAGCTCGCGCAGAGCCCGCAGCAGCCCGTCGGCCACCCGGCCGCCCACCTCGGTGGCGATGGCCGCGGCCAGCAGGATCCCGGCCGCGATCTGGCTGTAGAAGGCCTTGGTGGAGGCCACCGACATCTCGACGTCGCGCCCGTCGGAGGTGTAGAGCACGCCGTCGGCCTTGTCGGTCAGGTCGCTGCCCCGGCGGTTGACGATGGCCACCACCCGCGCGCCCCGGGCCCGCACCAGGTCGACGGTCCGGTTGGTGTCGGTGGTGGTGCCCGACTGGCTGATGGCCACGACCAGCGTGTCGGCCATCGTCGGGCGCAGGCCGAAGCCGGACAGCTCGGTGGCGGGCAGCGCCTCGACCTGCATCGCCAGGTCGGGGCAGAACTGCCCGAGCGCCGCCGCCATGGCCTGACCGGCCACCGCCGCGGTCCCCTGGCCGATGACCAGGACCCGACGGATGCCGCCTTCGCGCAGCGCGGTCCGCACCTCGGCCGGCAGGGATTCGTCGGGCAGCCGGACCACCAGCCGGCCGTCCTGCTCGACGACCTTGCCCCGGAGCGTCTTGCGGAAGCTGTCGGGCGACTCGGTGATCTCCTTGAGCAGGAAGTGGGGGAAGCTGCCGCGGTCGATGTCGCGGGTGGTGATCTGCGCCTCGGCCAGCTCGGCCTCGCTCACCGGCAGCGGGGTTCCGTCGTAGGAGAAGCGCTCGATGCCCTCGATCGACCCCGCCCGGGTGCCGTCCAGGACCACGATCTGACCCCGGCTGGCGGTGGGGTTGTCGGGGTTGGCCGGGGTCTCGCCGTCCATGCGCAGGTAGCGAGGGGTCATCTCGATGACCCCGTAGGGCTCGCTGGCCACGACGTACGCACCGTCGGCCAAGCCCACGTACAGCGCCTGCCCGCTGCCCCGCAGCGCCAACATGAGCTTGTCGGGCTCGGCCGAGGCGGCCGCCGCGATGGCGACCGAGCCCTCGAAGCTGGCGATCGTGGAGCGGAAGGCGCCGGCGAGGTCGCTGCCCTCGGCCACCCGCCGGGCCACCAGGGTGGGGATCACCTTGGCGTCGGTGGTGATCTCCGGGGCGATCTGGAGGCCGTCGAGCGCCTTGAGGTCGGCGAAGTTGTCGACGTCGCCGTTGAGCGCGGCGATGACGTAGGGCGCGGGCTCGGCACCCACCTCGGCGCTGTCGACCGGGTGGGCGTTGGGCTGGCTGATGATGCCGAC
>DASRJN010000463.1:0-8603 GCA_035649455.1 Acidimicrobiales bacterium | reverse complement strand
CGCCTGGTTCGTGTGGCTGCCGAGCCACCGGCCCAGCCTGGAGGCGGGCGAGCGCTACGGGATCGACGTGTCGAACCACCAGGGCCCGATCGACTGGGACGAGGTCGCCGGCGACGGCATCGAGTTCGCGTACGTGAAGGCGAGCGAGGGCGGCGATTTCGTCGACCAGCGCTTCCGGGACAACTGGACAGGCGCCGAGGCCGCGGGCCTCGACCGCGGCGCCTACCACTTCTTCACCCTCTGCCGCTCGGGCGCCGAGCAGGCCCGGAACTTCCTGCGGACCGTGCCCCCCGACCCCGATGCCCTCCCGCCGGCCGTCGACCTCGAGCTGGCGGGGAACTGCTCCGAGCGGCCGGACCCGGCCTCGGTCCGGCACGAGCTCGACGCCTTCCTCGACCAGGTCGAGCGCGAGACGGGCCAAAGGGCGGTCCTGTACGTCGGCGACGACTTCGAGGGCCGCTACCCGGTCCGCGACGAGCTGGACCGGCCCCTGTGGCACCGCCGCGTCATGATCCGACCCGACGTCGAGGGCTGGTGGATCTGGCAGGTCCAGGGCCATGCGTCGGTCGACGGCATCCAGGGAGACGTCGACCTCAACGTCATGCGGACCCCGGCCTGACAGCTCACCGGTAACGGCGGAAGAAGGCCCGGATGTCGTCGACCAGCAGGTCGGGCACCTCCATGGCCGGGAAGTGGCCGCCCTTGTCGAACTCGGAGAAGTGCTCGATGTAGCCCTCCCGGTTGAGGACGTAGCGCATGAGGGCGTCGGTCGCGAACACCGCCATGCCGACGGGGGCGGGCGAGGACGCGCTCCAGTCCCGCTCGGCGTGTGACGCCTCGTAGATGAAGTTGGCCGCGCTCGGGCCGGTCCCGGTGAACCAGTAGAGGCTGATGTTGGTGAGGAGCTGGTCCCGGTCGACCGCGTCCTCGGGCAGGGCCGCAGCCGGGTTGGTCCACTCCTGGAATTTCTCGGCGATCCAGGCGAGCTGAGCCACCGGCGAGTCGGCCAGGCCGTAAGCCAGCGTCTGGGGCCGGGTCGTCTGGATCTGCAGGTAGCCGCGCCCTTCGGCCTCCCACTGGCGCAGCTCCCCGAGACGTTCCTTCTGCTCCGCGGTCATGTCGTCGGTCTCGTCGGGCAGCAACCCCCCGACGAGAGCCAGCGCCGAGGGGTCGGTGGCCACGTGGGCCCCCACCACCGCGTCGGGAGCGTGGATGCCGAGGTCCCCGGACACGCCGGCCCCGATGTCGCCCCCGTGGGCGCCGTAGCGCTCGTAGCCGAGGCGGGCCATCAGCTCGACCCACGCCTTGGCGGTGCGGGTCAGCTCCCACCCCGGCTCGCGCAACGGCGTGGAGAAGCCGTAGCCCGGCAACGAAGGGACGACGACGTGGAAGGCGTCCGCGGGGTCGCTGCCGTGGGCACGGGGATCGCTGAGCGGGCCCAGGATCCCGGTCATCTCGGCCACCGAGCTGGGATAGCCGTGGGTGACGATCAGCGGCAGGGCGTCCGGCTCGGGCGACCGCACGTGCAGGAAGTGGACGGTCTGCCCGTCGATCTCGGTCGTGAACTGGGGGAACTCGTTGAGCCGGGCCTCCTCACGCCGCCAGTCGTACCCCCCGCGCCAATACTCGGCGAGATCCGAGAGATACTCGACGGGCACGCCCCGGGCCCAGCCGTTCCCGGATGCTGACCCTGTCCCCGGCAGGGCGGCGGGCCAGCGCACCCGGGCCAGCCGTTCCTTCAGGTCGTCCAGGTCCGCCTGCGGCACCTCGATACGGAACTCACGGATGGTTTCGGTAGCCATGGCGACACGGTAGGAGAGATTGCGGAACATCTGGTTCCGCCTCGGCCGCTCATCCTGGGGACGGAGACCGATCCTCCCGGGGACGGAGGACAGGTGTGCCCCGGTCCGCATACCCTCGCCGGGTGGACCTCCTGGCCCGTTGGCGAGCCGACCTCCGGCGCCCCGAGGCGCCGGTCGGGAAGGCTGACCGCTGGTTCGACTTCCTCGTCCCGGTGGGCATCGTCGTGCTCGCCCAGCTCACCGACCCCGGGTCGGCCGCCGAGCTGCTGCTCCTGGTGCCCGCGGTCGCCGCCTACTGGGTGCGCTGCTTCTGGGGCCTGCCGGCCGAGGTCTTCGCGGGGGTGGTGTTCCTGTCCGCGGGTGCGGCAGTGTCCTTGGGCGGGGACGTCGAGGGGTCGTTCTTCCTCATCGCCATCGCCGTCCTCGCCACGGCCGCGTCGTTGGGATCGGTCACCCGGGCCGTGGTGATCGCGGCGGTCGGGACGGCGGTCGAGGTGATCGTGACCACGAAGGTGGTGCCCGAGGCCGGGATCCTCTGGCAGCCGTGGGCTATCGCCAATGTGTTCACCCTCACGCTGGGCCGCACGCTGCGCCACCAGCGCCTCCTCATCCAGCAGCTCGAGCAGACGCGGCGGGAGCTGGCGGACGTGGCGGTGGCCGAGGAGCGCCGCCGCATCGCCCGCGACCTGCACGACCTCGCCGGCCAGACCCTGGCCGCGGTGCTGCTGCACGTCACCGGGGCCCGGCACGTCCTGCGGCGCGACGTCGACGAGGCCGAGCGAGCGCTGCGGGACGCCGAGGCGGTCGGCCGGGCCAGCCTCGACCAGATCCGGGCCACCGTGGCCGCCCTGCGCGCCGACGAGCGGGGCACCGACCCGGCGCTGCCGGGCGCCGCCGACCTCGCCCTGCTGGTCGACGACTACCGCCGGGCCGGGCTCGAGGTGCGCTACGACGTGGCCGGTCCACTCGACGACCTGGACGGCCCGATCGGCACCGCGCTCCACCGCATCGCCCGCGAGGCCCTCACCAACGTGGCCCGCCATGCGCCGCGGAACCAGGTCACGGTCAGCCTGGCGGCGGGGGACGACGCGGTCGTGCTGGTAGTGGTCGACTCGGGCACGCCGGGAGGTGCCGCGCCCGTCACCGGACTCCACTTCGGCCTCGTCGGCATGGCCGAGCGGGCCCGCGCCGTGGGCGGCGAGCTGGAGGCAGGTCCGTCGGAGGACGGCTGGCGGGTCGAGGCCCGACTGCCGGTGCGGCGCCACCCGGAGGCGGCCCTGCCGTGACCCGGGTGCTGATCGTGGACGACCAGGCGGTCGTGCGGGCCGGTGTCGCCCGGATCCTCGGCCCGGCGGACGGGTTCGAGGTCGTGGCCGAGTGCGACGACGGTGACCAGGTGCCCGCGGCGGTAGCCGAGCACCGGCCCGACGTCGTGCTCATGGACGTGCGCATGCGGCGGGTCGACGGCGTCGCCGCCACCCGGGCGCTGGCCGCCACCGACTCGGCACCGCCGGTGCTGGTCCTCACCACATTCGACGACGACGACGTGCTGTGGGGGGCGCTCGAAGCCGGGGCGGCCGGGTTCGTGCTCAAGGACGCCTCGGCCGAGGAGATCATCGCCGCCACCCGGGCCGTGGCCAACGGCGCCGCCTGGCTCGACCCCGCGGTCACCGAGCGGGTGCTGCGGCGGGCGCGGGGCGCGACCGCCGCGCCGTCTCCCGCGGCCTCGCCCGCGCCACCGACCCGCATCCCGGCGCTCACCGACCGCGAGCACGACGTGCTGCGGCTCATGGCCACCGGTGCCACCAACGTCGAGATCGCCCGGGCGCTGTACGTCAGCGAGGCGACGGTGAAGACCCACGTCGGATCGATCTTCTCCAAGCTCGCCGTGCGCGACCGGGCCGCGGCCATCGTCTACGCCTACGACCACGGGGTGGTGGGCACCGGCCGCTGATTCGCCCGGGGGCTGAGCAACTCCCGACCGTGCTCCGATGTGGGACCCGGGGGCGGCGGCGCACTCTCGGGGCATGAACGCTGAGCTACTCACCGATGCCCTCCGGGCGCCGGCGCCTTCGGGCCCGGCCGTGCTACGGGTCCAGGGGCTGGTCAAACGGTACGGAGACAGCGAGGTCGTCCGCGACATCTCGTTCGAGGTGCGCCCCGGAGAGCTGTTCGGACTGTTGGGCACCAACGGCGCGGGCAAGACGACCACCGTCGAGATCCTCCAGGGCCTGCGCCCGGCCAGCGGCGGCTCGATCGAGGTCCTGGGCCTCGATCCCGCGGTCGCGGGCGATCGGCTGCGGCGCCGGATCGGCTCGCAGCTCCAGGACGCGGCCCTCCCCGCCCGCATGCGCGTCGGCGAGGCCCTCCGCCTGTTCGCCTCGCTCCATCCCGATCCCCGCCCGCTGGACGAGCTGGCCGCGGAGTGGAACCTCGCGGCCTTGCTGGGCCGCCCCTTCGCGGCGCTGTCGGGCGGCGAGCGCCAGCGCCTGTTCGTGGCCCTGGCGCTGGTGGGCCGGCCGGAGCTCGTGTTCCTGGACGAGCTGACCCAGAACCTCGACCCCAGCGCCCGGCGCCAGACCTGGGACGTGGTGCGCCGCATCCGCGACCGCGGCACCACGGTCGTCCTCGTCACCCACGACGTGGAAGAGGCCGAGCGCCTGTGCGACCGCGTTGTGGTCATGCACCGGGGCCGGGTCGTGGCCGACGGCGCGCCCGCCGCCATCGTCGAGGCGCTCGGCGGCGCCGCGACCGTCCGGTTCACCGACGCCGAGCTCGACATCCGCCCGCTGCGCTCCCTGCCGGGGGTGGCCGGCGTCCAGCGTCACGGAGCCGAGGTCGCCATCCGCGGCTCGGGGCCGGTCTTGGCCCACGTGGGCGCCCACCTGGTGGCCTCTGGCCGACCCGCCCTCGACCTCCGCATCGACCGCCCCACCCTCGAAGACCGCTTCGTCGCCCTCACCCAGGAGGACCCGTCATGACGCGGGCCGCGGCTGCCGTCAGTGCCACCACCCCCGCGACCGGCTCCAGCCGGACCGCGGGCCTACCCACCGCGGCGCGCATCGCCGCCATGGACCTGCGCCTGCTGATCCGCGAGCCGGGCGTCCTCGTCGGCCTCGTCGCCTTCCCGGCCGTGACCGTGCTGATCCTGGCTGGGGTGTTCGGCTCGGTCCCCGACCCCGAGTTCGCCGGCATCCGGCCGAGCGAGCACTACGTGGTCGGCTACGTGGGCGTCGTGATCGCCCAGCTCGGCCTGGTCACACTGCCGGCCCACATCGCCACGCACCGCGAGCTGGGCGTCCTCCGCCGCTACCGCGCCTCGGGCGTGAGCGGCACGGCGATGGCCGTCAGCCAAGCCGCGGTCGGCGCCATCCTCGGGCTGGCCGCGGCCGCCGTCGTCCTCGTGGTGGGCGGCACGGTCTACGGCGTCCCCGCCCCTGAGAACGCGCTGCTAACGGCCGGCTGGCTCCTCGCCGGCCTCGCCTGCTTCGTTGCCATCGGCCTCGGCCTCGGCCTGCTCATGCCGAGCAGCCGGGCGGCCAACGCCCTCGGGAACCTGGTGTTCATCCCCATGTTCCTGCTCGGCGGCGGTGGCCCGCCCCGGGACGTCATGACCGGCCCCATGCAGACCATCTCCGACGTCCTCCCCCTCAGCCACGTGATCGGCGGCCTCCGCCACGCCTGGCTCGGCGCCGGCGACGACCCCCGGGCCCTGTGGTGGCCCGTGGCGGTCGCCGCCATCGCCCTCACGCTCGCCATCCGCTCGACCCGCCGGCGGGTGGCCTAGCGTCTCGCACGCATGAAGGTGTTCGTCACCGGTGGCACCGGGGCCATCGGCGGTCATGCGGTCCCTGACCTGGTGGCGGCGGGCCACCAGGTCACCGCGCTTGCGCGCTCGCCCGAGAAGGCTGCGGTGCTGACCGACGCCGGCGCCGAGCCGGTGCATGTGTCCATCTTCGACCGGTCGGGCCTGGCCCGGGTGATGGAGGGCCACGACGCGGCGGTGAACCTGGCCACCGCCATCCCACCGATGAGCCGCTTCATGCGCCGGAGCGCGTGGCGGGACAACGACCGCGTGCGCACCGAGGGCTCGGCCGCCATCGTGGACGCGGCCCTCGACGCCGGCGTGGGGCGGGTGGTGCAGGAGTCGGTCTGCATGCTGTACCCGGATCGGGGTGCCGAGTGGATCGACGAGAGCGCGCCGGTCGACCGCTACCCGATGGCGTTGGGCAACCTGGCCGCCGAGGCCAGCGCCACCCGGTTCTGCGAGGCCGGTGGCACGGGCATCGTGCTGCGGTTCGGCTGGTTCTACGGCCCGGGCGCCACCCACAGCGAGCAGCTGCTGGGCCTGGCTCGCCGGCACGTATGCGTCCAGATGGGCCGGGCGGACGGCTACGTGTCCTCGATCCACGTGGCCGACGGAGGCGCGGCGGTGGCCGCCGCCCTGGACGCGCCAGCGGGGGCGTTCAATGTGGTCGACGACGAGCCGCTGACCAAGCGCGACTACGCCGATGCCCTCGCGGCCGCCGCCGGCAGGCGTTCCTGGCTGCGGGCCCCGGGCCCAGCCGCCCTGCTGCTCCGCGACCGGTCCACCTCCCTGACCCGCTCGCTGCGCGTGAGCAACGAGAAGCTCCGAGGGGCGACCGGCTGGTCCCCTGCCTACCCCAGTGCCCGCGAGGGCTGGATCGCCACCGCGGCTGCCCTCGCCGGCTGACCGTGAACCCGCCGCGGCCGGCTGTGCCATCGTGGCGCCGTGACTGATGCACCCAGGCCGGGGACCGACGAATGGCGCGCGCTGGTCGACGAGCCGATCGTCGATCCGGGCCAGCGGATGGTCGACGCTCACCATCACCTGTGGCCGCCCGGCGAGGGCATGGCCTACGGCCTGGACGAGCTGGCGGCCGATGCGGATTGCGGGCACGACCTGGTGCGGACCGTGTTCGTGGAGTGCCGGTCCTCTTACCGCACCGAGGGGCCGCCCGAGCTGGCCCCGGTGGGCGAGACCGAGTTCGTGGCCGGTGCAGCTGCCCTCAGCGGCGGGCTGATCGGGGGGATCGTGGCCCACGCCGACCTGCGGCTGCCCGAGCTCGACGACGTGCTCGACGCCCACGTCGAGGCGGGCCGGGGACTGCTGCGGGGCATCCGCCACTCCCTGTCCCGGGGCGACCGGGCCGACGGGCTCCGGATCGCGGGCCGGGCGCCCGCCGGCCTGTCGGAGGACCCGGCCTTCCGGGCGGGCGTGGCGCGGCTCGGCGCCCGCGGCCTGACCTATGACACCTGGCAGTACCACTACCAGGCCCAGGAGTTCCTCGCCCTGGCCCGCGCCGTGCTCGACACCCTCATGGTCCTCGACCACTTCTGCACGCCCCTCGGGGTCGGCCGCTTCGCGGGCCGGCGCGACGACCTGTTCGACCAGTGGCGGGACGACATCGCCGCCATCGCCGGCTGCGAGAACGTGGTGGCCAAGCTCGGTGGCCTCGCCATGCCCGACAACGGCTTCGGCTGGCACACCGCCGAGCGGCCACCCACGTCCGACGAATTCGTCGCGGCCCAGGGCCGGTACTACCGCCACACGCTCGACTGCTTCGGCCCCGACCGCTGCCTGTTCGAATCCAACTTCCCGGTCGACCGGCTATCGCTGTCCTACCGGACGCTGGGCAACGCGGTGAAGAAGATCGTGCAGGACTGCTCCCCCGGCGAGCGCGACGCCATCTTCTACGGCACCGCCGCTCGCGTCTACCAGCTCGAGCTCGGCGGCTGAGCCGGGGGCGGCTGGGGCGGCTGGGCCGGGGGCGGCTGGGGCTGCTGGTACTGCGGCTGGGGCTGCTGGTACTGCGGCTGGTGCTGCGGAGGCGGCGGGGCCGCACCTGCCACCGGCGGGCGGGCGGCCATCGCCCGCCGTGGTGCCGGCGGAGGCGTGACCTTGGCCGTGACCCAGTCGATGGCGTAGCGCAGGAACAGCGCCGCCAGCGAGTAGATGATCATCGCGAACAGGATGGAGGTGTCCAGCACCGACTCGCCATTGAGCTGGATCGGCTCGAACATGCCGCGGAACGGGGCCATGGTGCGCGAGGCCGAGCGGTAGACCCACTCCACGAACCCCGCCGACGGGTTGGCGCCGAACAGCAGCAGGAAGAACGCGAGCAACAACACCACCAGGTTCACGATCAGCCAGGCGTACACCAGCCACAGCAACACCTTGACGACCTTGCCCACGGTCAACCAGCCGCTCGCGGGATGGGTCGCTCCTGTCGTCGTCTCCATCAAGGCCTCCCCGGGCTCTAGGTGCGTGCGACGGAGCCTCATGGTGGCTCCGGCGGCGTCCGGGGGGATCACCCCGGCCGGGTGGAGACGTCGCTCACAGCTGCACGGCGAGGAAGATGATGGCGAGGGCGCTGATCCCCGAGGCGGCCCCGAACACGGCGAGCCCCCGCCGCGACTTGGCCCGGGCGATCGGCAACACGACGGCTTACCTCTGGCGCGCCCATGCGGCGGTGTCGATGCCGGGGTAGCGGCGGCACAAGCCGTCGAGAGTCTCATGGGTCCAATAGGGATGGCCCGGCGGCGGGAAGCCGAACAGCCGGAGCTGGCGGGGTGAGGCTCGCACGACGAAATCGTGCCAGGCCTCCGTGGCGACGGCGTCGGTCCAGCCGCGCCGGGTGATCCAGTCGGCGTCGGCCCGGCGGAAGTTGACGTGGAGGGTGTACCGGGCCCCGCGCGGCGCGGCGAGGGCCGTGCCGCGGTGGAAGGTCTCGATGCGATAGGCCGCCACGGTCCCCGCGGGACCGCTGGCCGACAGCT
>DASRJN010000462.1:0-3036 GCA_035649455.1 Acidimicrobiales bacterium | reverse complement strand
CGCCTGCCGCCCCCGCCCCCGCCTCTGCTGCGCCGGCCGCCGCGCCTCCTGCGGCGGCCGCTGACGCCGCGCCTGTCGCTGGGCCTGCCGCGCCTGTCGCCGACTCTGCCGCGCCCACCGCCGGGGTGGCCGGCTCGGCTGCCGCCCTCGGCTCTCCTCCTGCGGTCGCGCCAGACACGGCAGCGGACTCCGCTGCGTCCGCGGGGGAAGCGGATCCCGAGTCGGCCGAGTTGGCGCCGTTCCCGCCCATCAGCCCGGGCAGGCGGGCTCGCCGGTCGGATCAGAGCGGGCCGGTGGTGCGCCACAAGCGGTTGGTGATCCTGCTGTGCATGGCCGTGGCGACGGCGTCGGGGGTGCTGCTGGCCCTGGCGGGACTGTCGATGGTCCGGAACAGCACCGTGGGACGGTACGAGCAGGCCCTCGGTCCCGACGATCCGGGGTACCAGGCGCTGGTGGTCCCCACCCCTACCATGGCGGTGGTGCACCGGGCGGCCGACGGCACGCTGGCGGGGGTCAGCCTGCTGGCGCTGGAGCCCAACGACGACGGCGGCTCGGTCGTGGTGGTGCCGCCCTCCCTGGTGACGCAGGACGACCCCAGCGTCACCACCAGCCTGAGGGACGTCTACAGCACCGACGGTGCGACGGGCGTCACCGCGGGCCTGGGCCGGGTGCTGGCGGTCGCCATCGGCGACCAGGTCGAACTGGACGACGGCGACTGGGCCCGCCTGGTCGGCCCGGTGGCGCCGATCCAGTTCACGCTCGAGGACGCGGTCGGCGAGTGGGCGGCGGGACCGATCCAGCTGCAGGCGGCCGACGTCGGTCGCTTCCTGTCGGCCCGCGATCCCGAGGAGACCGACATCGATCGGCTCGAGCGCCAGGAGCAGTTCTGGAACGCGTGGCTGCAACAGGTGCGCGAGGGCGGGGCCGGCGCGATGCCGGGCGAGGTCGAGGCGGGCATGGGTCGGTTCGTGAGGGGCATCGCGGCCGACACGGTGCTCACCGGGGCCCTACCGGTGGTGCTGGACGACCAGGCCGCCGGCTCGATCCTGCGACCCAACATGGGGCAGGCCTCGGGCATGGTGGCCCGGGCGGTGCCGTTCCCCACCTCACCCGAGGCGGGCACCCGGATCAAGCTGCGGCTGCTCAACGGCACGTCCGACCCGGCGATCACCGGCGAGGCGGCCACCCGCCTGGTCGAGGGTGGGGCCGAGATCGACATCGTCGGCAACGCCTCCAGCTTCGACGTGGCCGAGACCACGGTGACCTACCCAGGCGGCGGCAACGGCCCGGGTCTGGCAACGTGGATTGCGGCCGTCCTGGGCACCGACAACCTCGAGGAGCTCCCACCGGCCGAAGATGAGATCGACGTGACCGTGATCCTGGGCGACGATGCCAGGGACCTGATCGGGAGGTGACAGGCAACTGACTGGACGGAACGACCGAGCGGCGGCCCGCGAGCTGGCCATCGTGGCGGCCCGCGCCGCCGACGCCAAGGGGGCACGCGACGTCGTGATCCTCGAGGTGGGAGACGTGCTGGTGGTGGCGGACGAGTTCGTGATCGCATCGGCCCCCAACGACCGCCAGGTCCGCGCCATCGTCGACGACGTCGAGCGCGTGGTGGGCGAGGCCGGCTTCGGCCGCCCGCTCCGGGTCGAGGGTCTCGACGACCGCCACTGGGTCCTCATGGACTACGGCGACGTGGTGGTGCACGTCTTCCTCGACGAGACCCGGGAGTACTACGAGCTGGAGCGCCTCTGGAGCGACGTCCCCCGCCTGGCCTGGGCCGAGCGCGCCGCATCCGGGCGCTGAAGGCCCGGACCGCGGTCGCGAGTGGAGCCGACGCGGATCGAACGCGCTACCTCGTCCATGCCATGGACGCGCTCTACCAATTGAGCTACGGCCCCGCGGGGAGAGATCACCCTAGCAGGTGGCGCGCGACGCTCAACTCACCACGAAGTTGATCAGCCGGCCGGGTACGGCCACCACATTGCGGACCGTGCGTCCGGCCAGCAGGGCCGCCACCTTTTCGTCGGCGCGGGCCGCGGCCTCGACCGCGGCCGCGTCGGCATCCGCGGGCGCCATGATCTTGCCCCGCAGCTTGCCGTTGACCTGCACGGGGATCTCCACCATCTCGTCCACCAGCAGCGCGGGATCGGCCTCGGGGAATGGCTCGGTGGCCAGCGAGTCGCGGTGGCCCAGCCGGGCCCACAGCTCCTCGCTCACGTGGGGAGCCAGGGGCGCCAGCATCAACACCAGCGGCTCGGCCACCTCCCGCGGCACGCCGCCGTCGGGATAGCGGGCGGTCAGGTGGTTGTTCAGCTCGGTGATCTTGGCGATCGAGGTGTTGAAGCGCAGCTTCTCCATGCCGTCACGCACCGCGGCGATGGTCCGGTGCAGGATCCGCACCGTCTCGTCGTCGGGGGCCTCGGCCGACACGGTGGGCTCGCCCGTCTCCTCGCTCACGACGTTGCGCCAGATGCGCTGCAGCAGCCGGTAGACGCCGACCACGGCCTTGGTCTCCCACGGCCGGCTCTGGTCCAGCGGCCCGGTGAACATCTCGTACAGCCGCAGGGTGTCGGCCCCGTAGCTCTCGTACATCTCGTCGGGGGTGACCGAGTTGCGCAGGCTCTTGCCCATCTTCCCCGAGACCCGGTTGACCTGCTCGTCACCGAACCAGAAGTAGCCGTCGCGCTCGGTCACCTCGTGAGCGTCGACGTACTGGCCCCGCCGGTCGGTGTAGGCCGCGGCCTGGATCATGCCCTGGTTGAACAGGCGCCGGAACGGCTCGCACGACGAGACGTGGCCCAGGTCGAACAGCACCTTGTGCCAGAAGCGGGCGTACAGCAGGTGTAAGACCGCGTGCTCGGCGCCGCCCACGTACAGGTCGACGCCGCCGGTGTCGTCCGGCGTGCGCGGCCCCATCCAGTAGCGCTCGTTCTCCGGGTCGACCAGCACCTTGTCGTTGTCGGGGTCCAGGTAGCGCAGCTCGTACCAGCACGAGCCGGCCCACTGGGGCATGGTGTTGGTCTCGCGCTT